>JAGQTE010000372.1 GCA_020439175.1 Acidimicrobiales bacterium
CCTGTAGGCGCCACGGCGGTCCCCGTCGCGCCGCTCAGGAGTCGAACAGGCGCGAAGCCTCGCCGAAGACCGCCACCTGCTGGCGCAGCGGCACGAGGTCCCGGCGGTACTGGCGGTGCGTGTCGGCGACGGCGGCCTCGACCTGGCTGCGGACCCGGTCGAGCTCGGCGCGCAGCGCCGCCACCTCGGCCTCGAGCTCGAGGACCCGCTTCACGCCCGCCAAGTTGAGGCCCTGCTCGGTGAGCTCGGCGATGCGGCGCAGCATCGAGATGTCGTCGTCGCTGTAGCGGCGGCTGCCGCCGGGCGTACGGCTCGGCTCGAGCAGGCCCTTGCGCTCGTAGATGCGCAACGTCTGCGGGTGCATCCCCGCCAGCTCGGCGGCGACGGAGATGACGTAGACCGCCCGGGTGCGTCGTGTCGGCATTCGTCCACCTCCTGCGATGGCTACACGCCCAGGTTGGCGCGTGGGGACTCGGTCGTGGCGGCAGCGAGCGCTTCGACGGCGGCACGCTGCTCGTCGGTGAGCGCCGTCGGCACCGCCACCTCGACGGTGACGAGCAGGTCGCCGGTGCTCTTCTTGGTAGCGACGCCACGGCCCTTGACCCGGAACGTCCGGCCGGAGCGGGTGCCCTCGGGCACCTTGAGGGTGACGGAGTCCCCGTCGAGCGTCGGCACCGTCAGCTTCGTGCCCAGCACCGCCTCGGGGAAGGTGACCGGCACGGTGAGGGTGAGGTTGTCGCCGTCGCGTCCGAACAGCGGGTGGGCCATGACGTGCACGAGCACGTATAGGTCGCCGGCCGGACCGCCGTTGCGGCCGGGGCTGCCGCGACCATTGAGGCGGATCTTCTGGCCGTCGCGCACGCCGGCAGGCATGCGGACCTTCACGTCGCGCGGGCGGCGCTCGATGCCGGTGCCGGCGCACGTCGGGCAGGGGTCGGCGATGAGCACGCCCCGGCCGGCGCACTCGGCGCACGGTGTCGAGAACGAGAACAGACCCTGGTTGTCGTCGGTGACGCCGCGGCCGTGGCAGACCGGACAGGTCATCGGCGCCGTGCCCGGCTTGGCGCCCGTGCCGGTGCACGTCGAGCACACGGCGTCGGACGTCAGGTGCAGCGTGGTCTCGAGCCCGGCGATGGCGTCCTCGAACGACAGGTGCAGCTCGGTCTCGAGGTCGCTGCCTCGTTGCGGACCTGGGCCGCGCGACGCGCCGGGTCGCCGCCCGCCGCCCCGGTTGCCCATGCGCCCGAACAGACCACCGAAGAGGTCGCCGAGATCGCCCATGTCGTCGGTCGTGAACTGGTAGCCGCCGGGGCCGGCGCCGCCACCCGTGCCGAAGCCCATGCCGCCCATGGGGCCGAGGCGGCGGACCTCGTCGTACTCGGCGCGCTTGGTCTCGTCGCCGAGCACGTCGTAGGCGGCGGACACCTCCTTGAACTTCTCCTCCGCCGCGGCGTCGCCGGGGTTGGCGTCGGGGTGCAGCTGGCGCGCCAGCTTGCGGTACGCCTTGGTGATCTCCTTGGCGGTCGCCGACTCAGCGACGCCGAGGGTCTCGTAGTAGTTCTTCTCGAACCATTCGCGCTGGGGTGCCATCGGGGTGCCTCACCTCCTTCCGTCGCACTCGTCGGGACGTGCAGGTGGGCTTCAGTCGCGCACCTTGACCATGGCGGCGCGCACGACGCGGCCCTTCCAGGCGTAGCCGGTGCGCATCGTCTCGACGACGACGGGCTCGCCGCCGTCGCCCGGCTCGTGCAGCACGGCCTCGTGCAGCTCCGGGTCGAACGGGGCGCCGACCGGGTCGAGGCGCTCGAGGCCGGACTTCTCGAGCACGTCGAGCAGCGACCGGGCGATGGGCTCGACGTCGCTCGCCCCTTGGGCGATGGCGGCGTCGCACCCGTCGAGCACCGGGAGCAGCTCGGTCACGAGCTGCTCGGCGGCGCGCGCCACGCGCTCGGCGTGCTCCTTGGCGGACCGCTTCTTGTAGTTCTCGAAGTCGGCCTTGACCCGCATGAACGCCTCGCGGAACTCGTCGCGCTCGGCGGCGAGATCCGACCCGCCGCGGCCGCCGTCGACGACGACCTCGTCGTCGGCGAGCAGCTCGGCCTCGGTGTCGCCGTCGAGGACGGCGGCGGGGTTCTCCTCGGCGATCGCCGCCGCCTCGAGCAGCTCGTCGTCGTCGGGGAGCGGTGGCTCCGTCGCCGGGACGGGCGGCTCGTCCGCCGCCGCCCCGGCCGTGGTGTCGTCGCTCACTTGTCGTCCTCGTCGACGATCTCGGCGTCGACGACCTCGTCGTCGTCGGGCGCCGAGGCACCCGAGGCCCCGCCCGCCGCACCGCCGCCGCCGGCGGCGTAGGACGAGTCGGCCTCGGCCGCCGCCTGGTAGAGCTTCTGCGTGAACTCCTGGCTGGCGTTCATCAGCAGCTCGGTGGCGTTGCGGATGGCGTCCGTGTCGCTGCCGGCCAAGGTGTCCTTGAGCTCGGTGAGGCGGGTCTCGACCTGGGACCGGTCCTCGGCGCTGATCTTGTCGCCCTGCTCCTTGAGCAGCTTCTCGGTCTGGTAGACGAGCGTGTCGGCCTTGTTGCGGGTCTCGGCCTCGTCGCGACGGCGACGGTCCTCCTCGGCGTGGGCCTCGGCGTCCTTGACCATCTGGCTGATCTGGTCCCGCGAGAGCGACGACTGACCGGTGATGGTCATCGACTGCTCCTTGTTGGTGGCCCGATCCTTGGCCGACACGTGGACGATGCCGTTGGCGTCGATGTCGAACGTGACCTCGATCTGGGGCACGCCTCGCGGCGCCGGCGGCAGGTCGACGAGCTGGAACTTGCCGAGCGTCTTGTTGTAGCTCGCCATGTCGCGCTCACCCTGGAGCACGTGGATCTCCACCGACGGCTGGTTGTCGTCAGCCGTGGTGAACACCTCGGTGCGCCGGGTCGGGATGGTGGTGTTGCGCTCGATGAGCTTGGTCATCACGCCGCCCTTGGTCTCGATGCCGAGCGACAGCGGGGTGACGTCGAGGAGCAGCACGTCCTTGACCTCGCCCTTGAGGACACCCGCCTGGATGGCGGCGCCGACGGCGACGACCTCATCGGGGTTGACGCCCTTGTGCGGGTCCTTGCCCGTCATCTCCTTGACGAGCTCCACGACGGCGGGCATGCGTGTCGAGCCACCGACGAGGACCATGTGGTCGAGGTCGCTCTTGGAGATGCCGGCGTCCTTGATCGCCTGCTCCACCGGGCCCTTGCACCGCTCGAGCAGGTCGGCGGTGAGCTCCTGGAACTTGGCTCGCGACAGCGTGTAGTCGAGGTGCAGCGGCCCCTCGGTCGTGGCGGTCACGAACGGCAGGTTGATGTTGGTCTCCGCCACCTGCGACAGCTCGATCTTGGCCTTCTCCGCCGCCTCCTTGAGGCGCTGGACGGCCATGTTGTCCTTGGCCAGGTCGACGCCGTGCTCGCCCTTGAAGGTCTCGACGAGCCAGTCGATGATGCGCTGGTCCCAGTCGTCGCCGCCGAGGTTGGTGTCGCCGTGGGTCGACTTCACCTCGAACACGCCGTCGCCGATCTCGAGGACGGACACGTCGAAGGTGCCGCCGCCGAGGTCGAACACGAGGATCGTCTGGTCGGCCGACTCCTTGTCGAGGCCGTAGGCCAGCGCTGCTGCGGTCGGCTCGTTGATGATGCGCAGCACCTCGAGGCCGGCGACCTGGCCCGCCTCCTTGGTGGCGAGGATTTCGACATGCGCCTGGTCGGCTACCTCGCCGACGAGTTC
>JAGQTE010000373.1 GCA_020439175.1 Acidimicrobiales bacterium
ATGGACAACCCGCCGGTCAACGCGCTGACCGTCGCCGGCTGGTTCGAGCTCGCCGATCTCGTCCGCTCGCTGGGCGACGACCCGGCGGTGCGGGTCGTCGTGCTGCGGGCCGAGGGCCGGGGCTTCAACGCCGGCGTCGACATCAAGGAGATGCAGGCCACCGACGGGTTCGACGCCCTGATCGGCGCCAACAAGGGGTGCTTCGCCGCCTTCGCCGCCGTGTACGAGTGCGCCGTGCCGGTCATCGCCGCCGTCAACGGGTTCTGCCTCGGCGGCGGCATCGGGCTGGTCGGCAACGCCGACATCATCGTCGCCGCCGACGACGCCACCTTCGGCCTGCCCGAGGTGGACCGGGGCGCCCTCGGCGCCGCCACCCACCTGGCCCGGCTGGTGCCCCAGCACAAGATGCGGGCGATGGTCTACACCGCGGCCACGGCCACGGCCCAGGAGCTGCACCACTTCGGCTCGGTGCTCGAGGTCGTCCCCGCCGCCGACCTGCGCGACGCCGCGCTGCGGGTGGCGACCCAGATCGCCGAGAAGCGCCCGGCGGTCGTGCGGGCCGCCAAGGAGTCCCTCAACGGCATCGACCTGTGGGACGTGCGGCGCAGCTACCGGTTCGAGCAGGGCTTCACGTTCGAGCTCAACCTGTCGGGCGTGGCGGACGAGGCGCGCGACGCCTTCGTCGAGCAGGGCAAGGAGGCGAAGTGACATCGGTGAGCGAGGTCCCCGACAAGCGGATGACGCCCGACGAGGTGGTCGCCCGCCTGCGGTCGGGGATGACGATCGGCATCGGGGGCTGGGGGAGCCGGCGCAAGCCGATGGCGTTGATCCGGGCGTTGCTGCGCTCCGACGTCGACGACCTGACCGTCGTGAGCTACGGCGGCCCCGACGTCGGGCTGCTCTGCGCCGCCGGCAAGGTGCGCAAGGTCGTCTCGGGGTTCGTGTCGCTCGACTCGATCCCGCTCGAGCCGCACTACCGTGCCGCCCGCCAGGCCGGCAGCGTCGAGGTGGCGGAGTGGGACGAGGGCATGCTGCTGCTCGGCCTGATGGCGGCGGCGTGGCGCGTGCCGTTCCTGCCGACGCGCGCCGGGCTCGGCTCGGACGTGCTGACGTTGATGGACGACCTGCGCACCGTGACCTCGCCCTATCCCGGGCCCGACGGCTCAGCACCTGAAGAGCTGGTCGCCGTGCCGGCGCTCGAGCTCGACGCCGCCCTGCTGCACCAGAACCGGGCCGACCGGGCGGGCAACGCCCAGTTCCTCGGGCCCGACCCGTACATGGACGAGTGGTACGCCATGGCCGCCGCCGAGACGTTCGTGTCCTGCGAGCGCATCGTGGACACGGCCGACCTGGCCGCCAGCGGCACGTTCCACACGCAGCGCATCTCGCGCATGCACGTGACCGGGGTCGTCGAGGCGCCGAACGGTGCGCACTTCACCGAGTGCCCGCCGGACTACGACCGCGACGAGGCCTTCCAGAAGGCGTACGCCACCGCGGCGTCGGACCCGGAGGCATGGGCGGCATTCAGCGCCCGCTTCCTCGAGCTCGACAGCGAGGCGGCCTACCAGGAGGCGGTCGCCGCGTGGCGCGCCGAGCAGCAGGAGGGGGCCAAGTGAGCGAGCCGACCCGAGCCGACATCTGCGTCGTGGCGGTCGCCGAGACCTTCCGCGGCGACGGCGAGATCCTGTGCAACCCCATCGGCACCACGCCGATGCTCGGCGGGCGCCTGGCCCGCGCCACGTTCGAGCCGGCGCTCGTCATGACCGACGGCTACGCCACCTTCACGGCGTCGAACCTGGCCCCCGGGGTCGACCCGTACCGCTCCGACGGCGATCGGCCCGTCGGCGTCGACGCCGTGGTCGAGACGTGGAACCCGTACCCGCAGATGTTCACCGTGCTGTGGAACGGCAAGCGTCACGTGATGATGGGCGCCACCCAGGTCGACCGCTACGGCAACCAGAACATCGCCTGCATCGGTGAGTGGCGCCAGCCGCGGGCCCAGCTGCTGGGCTTCCGTGGCGCGCCGGGCAACACGATCAACCACACGACCAGCTACTGGGTGCCGAACCACTCGCCCAAGGTGCTGGTCGAGCAGGTCAGCGTCGTGACCGGTGTGGGCTACGACCGCGCCGCCGAGCTCGGCCCGGTGGCGAGCCGCTTCCACGAGATCCGCCGGGTCGTCACCAACCTGGCGGTGCTCGACTTCGAGACGCCGGACCACCGCATGCGCCTGCGCTCGGTGCACCCGGGGGTGACGGTGGACGAGGTGGTCGAGGCGACGGGCTTCGAGCTGGTCGTGCCCGACGACGTGCCCGAGAGCCGGCCCCCGACGCCCGAGGAGCTCGAGATCATCGCCGCGCTCGATCCGTCGGGTCTGCGGTTGCGCGAGGTGGCGGGCTGACGATGGCCGACGACGCCTCGGCGGAGGCAGCGCACGATCCGCTGCGGACGCCGTTCTGCGATCTCGTCGGCATCGACGTGCCGATCGTGCAGACCGGCATGGGCTGGGTGTCGGGCGCCCGGCTGACGGCGGCGACGGCCAACGCCGGGGGCCTCGGCATCCTGGCCTCGGCGACGATGACCGTGCCGGAGCTGCGCCGGGCGGTGGCCGAGGTGACCGAGCGGGCTCCGGGCAAGCCGTTCGGGGTGAACTTCCGCGCCGATCAACCGGACCTGCCCGAGCGCCTGGCGCTGATCATCGACGCCGGGGTGCGCGTGGCGAGCTTCGCCACGCCGCCGTCAGCCGACGTCGTGGCCCGCCTCGCCGACGCCGGGCTGGTGTCGATCCCGACGATCGGCGCCCCCCGCCACGCCGTGAAGATGGCGGGCATCGGCGTGTCGGCCGTGATCGCCCAGGGCATGGAGGGCGGCGGCCACACCGGGGAGGTGCCGACCTCGCTGCTGGTGCCGGGCGCCGCCGACGCCGTCGACATCCCGGTGCTGGGCGCAGGCGGCTTCTGCGACGGCCGCGGCCTGGTGGCGGCGCTGGCGTGGGGGGCGCAGGGCATCGCCATGGGCACCCGGTTCCTGCTGACGCAGGAGAGCACCGTGCCCGACAACGTCAAGCAGCGCTACCTGGCGGCGGGGCTGACCGACACCGTGCGGACCTTGGCGGTCGACGGGCACCCGCAGCGGGTCATCCGCACCGAGGTGATCGACGAGCTGGAGCAGGCGTCGATCGTGACCCGGCTGCCCAAGGCGGCGGCGAACGCCCTGCGGTTCCGCAGGCTCACCGGCACGTCGGTGCGCGACCTGCTGACCGAGGGCCTGGCCATGAAGCGGCACCAGGACCTGACCTGGGCCCAGCTGGCCATGGCGGCCAACGCCCCCATGCTGACCAAGGCGGCGATGGTCGACGGGCACCCGGAGGTCGGGATCCTGCCGACCGGTCAGGTGGTGGGCGAGATCGACTCGTTGCCGACGGTCGCCGAGGTCATCGCCTCGGTCGTCGACGAGGCCCGCGTCACCCTCGCCCGCCTCGGGGCAAGCCCCGCTGCACCATGAACAGCACCGCCTCATCGGCGTTGATCGGCACCAGCTCCAGGTCGGGTCGCGCGCCGGGGAGCACGCGGAACAGCTCGTCGACGAACCCCTGACCGACCGACGCCACGCCGGCGAAGTCGATCACGGCCACGGTGAAGGCCTCGATCTGGGCAGCGATGCGCTTGGCCTCGGAACGCGAGACGAACTCGCGTCCGACCTCTGCCAGACGGACGTGGATGGTCGTGCGGTCGAACGCCAGCGTCTCGGGGTCGGTGTGCGCATCGAACACCGACCGCAACGGTGGAAGGCGACCGGGGTCGAGCTCCAGGTCGACGATGGTGCCGTCCACCGGGCCCGTCGACCGCACCGTCCGGTCGGCGACGCGGTTGTCGACGATCCACGACGCCGTTCCCGAGGTGACGACGAAGCGCGACACGGCCCGTGACGTGAAGAACAGTCCCTGCCCGGAGTGCCGCGTCGGATCGGTCGTCTGCCGGCCGGCGTCGAGCCAGGCGATGGCGGCGAAGTCGTCGGCGAGGTCGAAGGTGCGGCGGACGTTCGGGAAGGCGCCGATGCCGTCGTCGGCGATCCTGAGGCGGAACACCTCGCCCGGATCGATGCAGACGACGACCTGGGAGCCCTGCGAGTGGTCGCACGCGTTGTTGAGCAGCTCGGTGGCGGCGTATCGCAGCGTCCGCCGGTCCGGGTCGGAGAGCCCGGCGGCAGCCGCCACGCCGTCGACGACCTGGCGCCAGACGACGTCCTCGTCGAACCCCGGGCGGAGGTCGACCTGGTGCACCGTCGCCCATCGCCGTGTCCACCGGGCGCCTCGCCCGGCCCCGTGCTGTTCCACGAGCCCTGCTCCTCGAAGGTTGCGGAGTCGGGCGTTGGTGGCCTGGGGCGTCAACGCGATGGAGCGCGCGAGTTGTCGTCCGGAGCTCGGCTGCGCCAGGAGATCCAAGAGCGTGCGGTCCCGCTCGTCAAGCGGTTTCCATTCTTCCATTTGGACCGACGGTAGCGGAAGAAGGGAAAAATGGAAAGGCGACGATCGTTCAGGGGACGGGGTTGAGCTCGATGCGCCAGCGGACGTGCACCATGACGTTCAGGAACGGGGGCAGCGCCACACCGAACTCGCGCGGGTCGGCCATCGAACGGCCGTGCACCGTGATGTCGTCGTGGGTGCGCACGTCGAAACGTCCCGTCGCCGCCATCGTCACCTCGGTGCCCTTGACGTTGATCCGCACGTGCGAGGTGAAGCCGTCGGTGCCCTCGGGCTCGACGTCGAGCAGCTCGCCGGTGACGCGGTCGTACTGGCGGGGGTCGAGCCACTGCCGGGCCCCGAAGGTCATGAAGCGGTTGCCGAGCGAGATGTCCTCGACGTGCATCTCGAACGCCCCGGAGAAGGGAGCGTCCCAGTCGATGGTGCCGTCGTGGTCGACGGCGGCGTCGAAGCGACCGGTGAGACCGGAGATCTTGGCCCCCATGCCGGGGAAGCTGGGGGAGAAGCGCAGGCTGAACGTGCTGCGCTCCTTGTCGATCTCGTAGGTCGCCATCGGGGCGATTATCGCAGGGCGGGGGCCTTGTCCTCGTCGCTGCGATCGGTCAGGTCGACGGGGGGTGTGCCGCCGATCGCGTCGCCGTCGGGCCCGTGCGCCGGACCCTCGACGTTGAGCGTCGGCAGGAGCTTGTCGAGCCAGCGCGGCAGCCACCAGTTCTTCTCGCCGAGCAGCTCCATGGTGGCGGGCACGAGCAGCATGCGGATGAGGGTGGCGTCGAGCAGCACGGCGACGGCGAGGCCGGTGCCGAACAGCTTGATGACCCGGTAGTCCTCGAGGAGGAAGCTGCCGAAGACGACGACCATGATGGCGGCGGCCGCGGTGATGACCCGGGCGGTGGCGGCCAGACCGTCGGCGACCGACTCCTTGGCGTCGCCGGTGCGGTCGTACTCCTCGCGGATGCGCGACAGCAGGAAGACCTCGTAATCCATCGACAGGCCGAAGACGATGGCGAACATCATCATCGGGATGAACGGCTCGATCGGCGCCGGCTCGATGCCGGTGAACGAGCCGCCCCAGCCCCACTGGAAGATGGCGACCGACACGCCGTAGGCGGCGGCGATCGAGAGCATGTTCATGATCACGGCCTTGAGCGGCACCAGGAGCGACCGGAACACCGCCATCAGCAGCAGGAAGCTCAGCAGGAGCACGACGCCCATGAACACGAGCATCCGCTCGCCGAGGTAGGTGCTGAAGTCGATGGCGATCGGGACGAAGCCGGTGACGTAGGGCTGCACGCCGGTGCCCTCGACGGCGGCCGGGACGACGTTCTCGCGCAGGTTGACGACGAGGTCCTCCGTGGTGCGGTCCTGCGGCGAGGTGGTGGGGATGATGCGGATCATCGCCGCCGTCGGGTTCGCCGGGTCGTTGGGGATCGGCGGGGTGGCGAGGGCCACGCCCTCGGTCGTGGCCAGCGTCTGCGACAACCCGCCGAGCGTGGCGAGGTCGTCGGCGCCGTTCACCTCGGCCACGATCATGAACGGGCCGTTGAAGCCGGCCCCGAACCCGTCGGCGAGCAGGTCGTAGGCCTGGCGGGTCGTCGAGTCCTCGGGGAAGTTGCCCTCGTCGGAGAAGCCCATGTGCAGCGACAGCACGGGCGCCGCCATGAGCAGCAGCACCAGGGTGCCGCCGATGGCAGCGGTCCACGGCCGGCGCTGGATGACGCGGCTCCACCGGTACGCCGTCGTCTCACGGATCGGCTTCGGGGGCTTGCGGGGCACCTCGCGCTTGAGCGGTGCGAGGACGAGGCCGGCGAGGATGACGACCACGGCCAGGGGCAACCCGACCATCAGGGCGTCGATGCCGAGGCCGACGCCGATGAGGGCGATCGCCACCAGGCCGGCGGCGATGAGCCCCCGCCAGCGGGTGACCTCGACGCGCTGGCGGGCGAGGCCGAGCAGGGCCGGCAGGAGGGTGGTGGACGCCAGCATGGTGGCGAGCACCGTGACCGACGCCGAGATGCCGAGGCCGGACACGAACGACAGGCCGATGACGAGCATGCCGAGCAGCGAGATGACGACGGTCACGCCGGCGAAGATCACGGCGCGTCCGGCCGTGTCCATCGCCACCCCGGTGGCCTCGAGCGGGTCGAGCCCCTGGTGGAGGCCTTCTCGATAGCGGGTGACGATGAACAGCGCGTAGTCGATGCCGACGCCGAGGCCGATCATGGCGCCGATCGTCGTCGAGAACTCGGGCACCGTCGTGAGGTGCGAGATCAACATGACCATGGCCGACCCGGTGGCGACGCCGCTGATGGCGACGCCGATCGGCAGGCCCATGGCCAGCACGGAGCCGAAGGCGAGGATCAGCACCACGATGGCGAAGGCCAGCCCGAGCAGCTCGGACGACGGCGGTTCGAACTCCGCCAGGTTCTGTCCGCCGATCTCGACCCGCAGGCCGTCGATCTCGGGCGCCTTCTCGGCGAGCTCCTTGCCGATGGTGCCGGCGCGGGTCTGATCGGTCTCGGGGTCGAGCGTGAGGTTGGCGAAGGCCAGCTTGCCGGCGAGGTCGCCCTCGGAGGCGATCTGGAAGGCGCCGGCCTCGCCGTAGGGGCTCTGGATCTCGAGGATCTCGGGGATCTCCTCGTCGATGCGGGCGAAGTAGCCCTCCATGGCCGCCTGCACCTCGGGGTCGGCGACCCCCTGGTCGGCGACGAAGACGATCTTGCCGTCCAAGAAGCTGCCCATGGCGGCACCGAAGTGCTCCTCGACGACCTCGAAGCCCGACGCCGACTCCGACTCGGGGATCGACATCTCGTCGCTGAAGGCGGGCTGCAGGGCGCCGGCCACGACGTTGAGGGCGACGAGCCCGGCGAGCCACAGGCCCACGGTGGTCCAGCGGTGCTCGAAGCACCAGCGCCCGATGCGAGCGATCATCTCTTCAGCCTCCCGGTCGATGCCGTACCGCAGATCCGCCGTAACGATACGTGCGAGTAGCGTATTCCTACCGGTGGGTAACACGACATTCCTTAGGGCATGACACATGTCACCTAGCCATTCCGCTACGTATCGCTACCATCGCGTAGCGATATGGCTCGACCCCTCTCGGCTGAGGCCCGCACCAAGGCGCTCGATGCGGCGCACGAGCTGTTGCTCGAGCGCGGCCTCGACGGATGCACGGTCGAGGCGGTCGCCAAACGGTCCGGCGTGGCGAAGACCACGATCTACCGCCACTGGTCGAGCGCCCACGAGCTGCTCACCGCGGCGCTGCGCGGCCTGATCGACACGTTCCCCACGCCCAACACGGGGAGCCTGCGCGAGGACCTGCTGGCGTACTTCCGCCACGGCCTGCCGCTGTTCACGGCACCGGGCATGCGCTCGGTGGTGCTGGGACTCATGCGCGCCGCCGAGGGCGACGCCGACCTGCGCGCCATCCACGAGCAGCTCATCGAGCACCGCGAGGACCCGATCCTGATCATCATCGAGTTGGCGGTCGCCCGCGGCGAGCTGCCGCCCGACACCGACATCGAGCTGGCCGGCGACTTCGTCGAGGGCCCGGTGTTCCGCCACGTGCTCGTGCGCGACGCCGTGCTGACCGACGCGCAGCTCGTCCGCCTCGTGGACTGGGCGGTCGCCGGCCTGCGCGCCGGTACGGCGGTCGGTGCCGGCGCGGGCGCATCCTCGGCCTGAGGCAGACTCGATCCGATGCGACGGATCCTCCCGGCGTGCTGCGCCGCGCTCGTGCTCGCCGCGGCTGCGCCCGCCGGTGCGGCCACCACGGCGTCGGCCGAGGGCGACCTCATGCCGTTCGGCGCGTCAGCGGAGCCGGTCGCCGGCCAGACGGTGCGCGTCCTGGAGCACCCCGCGCTGACGACCACCACCGACGGCAACGGCCACTGGCGCATCGACGGCATCCCCGTCGGCACGGCGGCGACGTTCGCCATCGACGACGGGGACCGGTACCCGATCCAGACGGCGACGTTCACGATGCCGGCCGACGGCCTCGACCGGGTGACGTTCCAGTCACCCAGCTACGGCGTGGTGTCCGTGCTCGAGGGCGTGATCGGTGCCGAGTCGATCCCGGGCCGGTGCCACATCGCCTCCACGGTGACCCGCCAGGGCTACTCGCTCTACGGCGGCGCGCCCGACGGCACGCACGGCGAGCCGGGCGCCACGGTCACCATCGATCCGCAACCGCCGGCAGGGGACGGACCCATCTACTTCAACGGGTACTCCTTCGACCTGATCTGGCCCGACCGCTCGCTCGCCGAGACCACGGCCGACGGTGGCGTGCTGTTCGCCAACGTGACGCCGGGGACCTACACGCTGCGTGCCCACAAGGCCGGTGCCGTCATCGACGAGGTGGTCGTCGGTTGTCGGTCGGGCGTGCTCACGAACGCCTCGCCGCCGTGGGGGCTGCAAGTGCGCTCGGGCGGGCTCGGTCCCGACGACACGGTGCCGTTCCCGACCCAGGTGACCACGACGACCACCGCAGCCATGCCGACGACGACCGGGATGTCGAGCGCCACGGTGGCGCCACAGGCAGCGGCGGTCACGCCGACCTTCGCCGGTTGAACACTCTTACTGCAGGAGTAGTGTTTCGCTCATGCCGAGAGGGAAGCCGTCACCGAAGCTGACGATCACCGTGGACGCTGATGTCCACGGACGAGTGCTCGACGCCGCGGCGGCCGAGGGTCTCAGCGTGTCGGCGTGGATGACGAGCGCTGCGCGGCGTGCGCTGCTCGTCCGCGACGGGCTCGCGGCTGTGGCGGAATGGGAGGCCGAGCATGGGGCGTTCACCGAAGACGAGCTGCGTGCAGCGCACCGCCGAGTGGCGACTCAGGTCGGAGCGACCACGGCCCGGGCGAAGAAGCGCTCCGCATGAGCGTCGTCTACGACGCGGGCGCGTTGATCGCCGCTGAGCGGTCGGACCGGGAGGTGTGGGCGGACCACCGCGTGCGGCTCGAGATGGGCCTCGTGCCAGTCACGACCGCTCCAGTCGTCGCCCAGGTCAGCCGGTCCGGACGACAAGCGCAGCTCCGCCGCTTCCTGCGTGGCTGCGAGGTTGCGTCCTTCGGCAGCGACGAGGCGCACGATGTCGGTGCGCTGGCCGGCCGCACCAAGGTGGCCGATGTCGTCGACGTCCATGTCGTGGTTACCGCCCATCGACGCTCGTTCGGCGTCGTCACCTCCGACGTCGGCGACCTGCAGCCGATCGCCGACGTCCTTCGGCCGCGCGTACGGCTGTTCGGCGTCTGAG
>JAGQTE010000374.1 GCA_020439175.1 Acidimicrobiales bacterium
CGAGCACCAACAGCGGGCCGCGGCCGACGATCTCGAAGCGTCCGGGCAGACGCACCTCCGCCAGGGCGGCGCGAGCGAGCTCGGCGTCGAGACCTCGCCCGGTGAGCGCCTCGACGGCGGCGATGGCCAGCGCAGCGTTGGTCACCTGATGGTCGCCGTGCACCGGCACGAAGAGGTCGTCGAGCTCCTCGAACGGGGTGCGCACGTCGACCACGCGCCCGCCGAGGGCGTCGCGCACCTCGGTGACGGCGACGTCCTCGTCGAGCACCCACAGCCGGTCGCCCGCCGCGTCCTCGAAGATCGGCCGCAGCTCGTCGTCGGTCTCGCCGAGCACCAGGAAGCTGGCGTCCTTGACGATGCCGACCTTCTCCTGCGCGATCGCCTGGCGCCAACCGGGCCGGAAGTCGGTGTGGTCGGGACCGATGTTGGTGATGACCGCCACGGCGGCGTCGGCGACGTTGGTGGCGTCGAACCGTCCGAGGACCCCGACCTCGACCACGGCGACGTCGACCGGCAGCTCGGCGAACCAGGCGAACGCCGATGCGGTGAGCACCTCGAAGTACGACGGGGTCACGCCGGCCACGTCGGCGACGGCGGCGACCTCGCCGATGATGCGGCCGAGCTCGTCGTCGTCGATCAGGCCGCCCGTCCAGCGCAACCGCTCGTTGAGGACCTGCAGGTGGGGGCTGGCGTAGACGCCGACGCTCAAGCCGAGCGCCTCGAGCAGCCGGGCGGCCATGGTGGCGACCGACCCCTTGCCGTTGGTGCCGGTGATGTGCAGGACCGGGTACGCGTGCTGGGGATCGCCGAGCGCCGCCATCAGCGCCCGCATGGCGTCGAGGCTCAGGTCGGCGACGTCGCCCGCCGCCACCTTGGGGGTGGCTTCACGGTTGACGAGGCCGTCGAGGTACCGCAGCGCGGTGCGGTGCGACATCGGACCCGCACCGGCACCGAAGGGGTCCGCCGGCATGCCCGGCGCGCTCAGGAGGCTGCGCGACGCGGGCGGGCGTCGCCGTCGCCGCCCTTGCGGGCGTCGCGCGGCACGAGGGTCGGGTTGACCTTCTCGAGCACGCACTGCTCGTCGATGACGACCTTGGCGATGTCGTCGCGGCTGGGCAGCTCGTACATGGTGTTGAGCAGCACCTCTTCGAGGATGGCGCGCAGGCCACGGGCCCCGGTGCCACGCAACAGCGCCTGGTCGGCGACGGCGCCGAGCGCATCGTCGGTGAACTCGAGCTCGACGCTCTCGAGGTCGAAGATCTTGGCGTACTGCTTGACCAGCGCGTTGCGCGGCTCGGTCAGGATGCGGATCAGCGCCTCGCGGTCGAGGTTCGACACGGCGCCGACGACGGGCAGCCGGCCGATGAACTCGGGGATCAGGCCGAACTTCAACAGGTCCTCGGGCAACGCCTGCTCGTACAGGGCCCCGGTGTCGTTCTCGTCGGCACGGCGGATGTCGGCGTTGAAGCCCATCCCGTTGGAGCCGACGCGCTGGCTGATGATCTTGTCGATGCCGGCGAACGCGCCACCGCAGATGAACAGGATGTTCGTCGTGTCGATCTGGATGAACTCCTGGTGCGGGTGCTTGCGCCCGCCCTGGGGCGGGACCGACGCCGTCGTCCCCTCCAGGATCTTCAGCAGCGCCTGCTGCACGCCCTCGCCCGACACGTCGCGGGTGATCGACGGGTTCTCGGCCTTGCGGGCCACCTTGTCGATCTCGTCGATGTAGATGATGCCGGTCTCGGCCTTCTTCACGTCGTAGTCGGCAGCCTGGATCAGCTTCAGCAGGATGTTCTCGACGTCCTCACCGACGTAGCCCGCCTCGGTGAGCGCGGTGGCGTCGGCGATGGCGAACGGCACGTTGAGCATCCGCGCCAGCGTCTGGGCGAGGAGGGTCTTGCCGCAGCCGGTGGGGCCGATCAACAAGATGTTGGACTTGGCCAGCTCGACCTCGTCGTGGCTCGTCGCCTCGGTCTGCACCCGCTTGTAGTGGTTGTAGACGGCGACCGAGAGGATCTTCTTCGCCGTCTCCTGGCCGATGATGTAGTCGTTGAGGAAGTCGAAGATCTCGCGGGGTTTGGGCAGCTCGTCGAAGCGCAGGTCGGATGCCTCGGCCAGCTCCTCCTCGATGATCTCGTTGCAGAGGTCGATGCACTCGTCGCAGATGTAGACGCCGGGGCCGGCGATGAGCTTCTTGACCTGCTTCTGCGTCTTGCCGCAGAAGGAGCACTTGAGGAGCTCGCCTCCGTCTCCGAACTTCGCCACGTCCCTGTCCCCCGGTCCTTCGATGCTTCGCGTCAGCGGATCGCGCTGATCGGTCCGCTGTTGTCGGCCAGCTGCCGCACGGTGATGACCTCATCGATGATGCCGTACTCGTGGGCCTCGGGCGCGGACATCACGAAATCTCGGTCGGTGTCGGTGTGGATCTTGTCGATCGGCTGGCCTGTGTGCTCGGCGAGCATCTCCTCGAGCATGCCGCGCATGCGCAGGATCTCGTTGGCCGCCAGCTCGATGTCGGTGGCCTGGCCGTAGGCCTCGCTGTAGGGCTGGTGCAACAGGATGCGGGCGTGCGGCAGCGCCAGCCGCTTGCCGGGCGTGCCGGCGGCCAGCAGCACCGCCGCCGCCGAGGCGGCCTGGCCGAAGCAGATGGTGCTGACGTCGGCCTTGACGAACTGCATCGTGTCGTAGATGGCGAACAGCGCCGTGATCGAGCCGCCGGGCGAGTTGATGTAGAGGTTGATCTGGCGCTCGGGGTTCTCGGACTCGAGGTAGAGCAGCTGCGCGCAGATCAGGTTGGCGACCTCGTCGCTGATCGGCGTGCCGATGAAGATGATGTTCTCCTTGAGCAGGCGGGAGAACAGGTCGTAGCCCCGGGCGCCGCGGGAGTCCTCGTGCCACACCTGCGGCACATAGGCGTTGCGGATCTCGGGGGTCACGTCACGCATGTCGAAAGTCACTCGTCGTCCTCGCTCGCTGCCTCGTCCTCGGTCGACGCGACGGCCTCGACGGCAGCGTCCTCGTCGCCTTCGTCGTCGTCCTCATCGAGCTCGAGGGCGGCCCGGTCGATGACGTTGCCGTCTTCGTCGACGATCTCGACCTGGTCGCAGAGCCACTCGAAGGCCTTGCGCGTCCTGAGGTCGGAGCGTACCGCCTCGACCTGCTCCGCGCGCTCGAACTGCTCGCGAACCTGATCGGTGCTGACGCCGGCGCGCTCGGCCACCGCCGCGTACTCCTCGGCGAGGTCGTCCTCGTCGATCTCGATCTCTTCGGCGTCGGCGATCGTACGCAGGGCCAGGTCGACGAGGACCCCCCGCGCCGCCGTCTCGCGCAGCTCGTCGAGCACGTCCTCGGTGGTGCGGCCGGTGATGGCGAAGTACTGCTCGACCGTCATCCCCTGGGCGCTGAGGCGCATGGCGAAGTCCTGCAGGCGGGCGTTGAGCTCGCTGTTGACCAGCGGTTCGGGCGCCTCGTCCTCGACCAGGTCGGCAACGGCCTTGGAGACCTCGTCGCGCAGGGCCATCTGGGCCTGAACCCGCTTGACCGCGCCGGCGCGCTGCTGGAGGTCGTCGCGCAGCTTGGCCAGCGACTCGAACTCGGATGCCTCGCCGGCGAAGTCGTCGTCGAGCTCGGGAAGGACCTTGGCCTTGACCTCTTTGACGGCGATCTGGAAGTGCAGGTCGCCGTCCTCATCGGGGTCGGGGTGGGCGGCGTCGAACTCGAGCTCGTCGCCCGCCGACGCACCACGGAGGTTCTCGTCGAGCTCTGCGACGGCGAACCCTGCGCCGACCTCGTAGCCGTAGTCCTCGGCGGTGAGGCCGTCGACGGCCTCGCCGTCCTGGAGGCCGGTGATGTCGATCGTGACGATGTCGCCGTCCTCGGCGGCCCGCTCGACGACCTCGAGCTCGGCGAAGCGCTCGCGCAGGCGCTCGAGCTGCTCGTCGACCTCCTCGTCGGTGGGGTTCGGCGACGGGATCGTGACCCGCAGCGACTTGTAGCCGCCCACGACGACGACCGGTCGCACGGCGACGACGGCGTCGAAGCTGACCGCCCCCTCCTCTTCGCCACCGGTGATCTCGATCTCGGGAGCGTCGATCACGTCGACGTCGTGCTCCTTGACGGCGGCGACGTAGAAGTCGGGCAGCGCGTCCTGCAGCGCCTGGGCCCGGCCGACGCCGCGGCCCAGCCGGGCCTCGAGCACCTTGCGCGGCGCCTTGCCCGGCCGGAAGCCCGGCAGGCGCACCTCGCGGGCGATCTTGCGGAAGGCATCGTCGATGGCCTTGTCGAACTCGTCCTCGTCGACCTCGACGCTGACCTTCACCTTGTTGCCCTCGAGGGGCTCGACCGTGGATTTCACAAGTCGGGCAGTGTACCGGTGGGCCGCGGTACCCCCGAACCGAAGGCGTCGCGCCCGGTCAGCGGCGCCGGCGACTGCGGCCGAACCGGCGTGGTGCGGCCGGCGCGGGCGGCGCCGCCGATGCCACGGCCCGGCGCACGGCGTCGAGGTGGAAGCCGACCCCGGTCAGGACGAAGGCGTGCCACACCTCGTGGTAGCCGAAGACCCGGGCGTGACGACCCGGCCACTTGCGTCGGAAGAGGTCGGCACCGATCGTGTACGCCACCCCGCCGGCGGCGATCTCGGCGGCGGTGACCCAGCCGGTCTTGCGGATGATGGGGATGATCATCCCGCCGTCGAGCCAGCCCAGGGTGATGTAGCCCCACGAGCCGACCGAGCGGTCCTCGCGCAGCAGCGCCACCTTGGCGCCGGCACCGACCGCTGCCGCACCCCAGGTCAACGCCAGTGCCGCCGTCGACAACGGCGGGGGCAAGGCCACGACGGCGAAGGGCGTCATCGTCCCGGCGACGGCGCCGTAGATGGCGGCGTGATCGGCCTTGCGCATGACCTCCGCCTGGCGGCGGGTGCGCGAGAGACGGTGATAGGCGGCCGACACGGTGAGCATCGTCGTCACGCCGGCGGCGTAGACGCCCACGGCGATGCGCACATCGCGCCGCTGCGCCCGGGTGACGAGGTACCCGGTGGTCCCCGCCACGATGGGCACGGCGCTGGCGTGCAGCCAGCCGCGCAGCACGGGCCGCGCCGCCCACGCCTCGAGCCACTCGGCGTCCGTCAGCAGCGCCGGACGCGTCGGAGCGTCCGTCGCATCGGGCGCAGCAGCGGCTCGGGGGTCGTCGGGCGAGTCGGGGGCTCCGGTGTCGTCGTCCACGGCACAGACCGTGCCGCACCGGGGCCCGCTTGTCACGCATGGCGTGTGTCACCCGACGGGCGGCACGCGACGTCAGTCATACGCCGCGGATGAGACATTCGCCACACAAGGGGGGAGCCAGGTGACGGCACGCGGGGTGCCGGATGCCGTGGCGACGCGACGCATGGCACGACTGACGACCGCAGCGAAGCGACATCCGTTCATGGTGATGACCGCCGTGTTCGGCGTGATCCTGGTGGCCGGGCTGGCCTGGGTGCTCAACGCCAACCTGCGCGTGGCGCCGGTCGAGGTGAATTACGCCGTGCCGGTCGCGCCGCAACTCGCGGCCACGGGGTCGGGCCAGACGCTGTACCGGATCGACGCCTCGCAGTCGTCGGTGTCGTACACCATCGACGAGACCCTGGCCGGCGCCACCCGCACCGCCACCGGCACGACCCACGGGGTCGCCGGCGACATCGTCGTGGATGACGCGGACCCGGCGGCGAGCCACCTCGGCGAGGTCGTGGTGAACGTCGAGCAGCTGACCTCGGACCAGGAGCTGCGCGACAACCGCATCCGCAACGACTTCCTCCAGTCGTCGCGGTACCCCGAGGCGCGCTTCTCCCCCACCTCGACCGACGGCCTGCCGTCGCAGATCACCGACGGCACCCCGTACGACGTCACGATCACCGGCGACCTGACCGTGCGCGACGTCACGGCGCCGGTGACGCTCGACGCCACCGTGACCCGCAACGCCGACGCCCTCGACATCGACGCCACCACCACCGTCAAGCTCTCGACCTACGGCGCCGGCCCGATCTCGATCATCGGCCTGGTCACCACGGGCGACGACGTGCAGCTGGCGTTCGATCTGGTCGCCCCCGAGGCCGACCAGGTGAACATCGCCGAGGTCGCCTCGGGCGAGACCGAGCTGGCCACCGGGCCGACCGACGGCCCTTCGTTCTCGCAGACGGTGCAGCCCGTGTTGGAGCGCAACTGCGCCTCGTGCCACCAGACGGGGGCGATCGGATCGCAGATCTGGACGCTCGAGACCGCGGGCGACGCCGCGCACGTGGCCGACGGCCTCGGCATCGTCACGCAGGCCGGCTACATGCCGCCGTGGCCGGCGTCGGATCTCGGCGTCGAGCTGCAGCACCCGATGCGCCTCGCCGACGAGGAGATCGATGCTGTGGTGGCGTGGGCCAGCGCCGGCGGACCGCTCGACGTCGATCCGGCGACCGAGATCGTCCCCGACGAGCCCGTCGTGCCCGAGCCGCGCAACGACCTCGAGCTCAAGCTGCCGGTGGCATACCAGGCCTCGCCTGAGAAGCCCAACGACTACCGCTGCTTCGTCCTCGACCCGAAGATCACCGATCCGGTGGCGGTCACCGGGTACGTGTTCGACCCCGACGTCGACGAGATCGTGCACCACGCGCTGATCTACCGGGTGACCGGCGAGCGGCGGCAGGACGCCCTCGACCGCGACGCCATGGATCCCGGCGACGGTTGGGAGTGCTTCGGCGACATCGACGTCGGCCGCTCGCTCGACCCGTCGGGACGTGGCGGCGGCATCGGCCTGGTGGCCGGCTGGGCGCCCGGACAGCAGCCCGCCGTGTACCAGGAAGGTACGGCGATGCACCTGGGCGAAGGCGACCTGTTCGTCGTCCAGATGCACTACAACACGCGCCGCGACGGCGTGCCGCCGGACCAGAGCAGCATCAAGCTCCAGCTCGCCGAGGACTCGCCCGACAACTACGACGAGATCGTGGTGAACACGTACCTGGCACCGGCCGAGATCCCGTGCGGACCGGACGAGGAGGGCCCGCTGTGCGACCGCGACGCGGCGCTGGAGGAGCTGGGCCGCCTGTACGGACCCAAGGGCCCGGTGATCGCCAACGGCCTGCACATGGTGTGCGGCACCTCACCGGACGAGCTCGGCGTGCTCGACGACGAGAACATCGCCCGCTCGAGCTGCGATCACAACGTGTACACGGAGGGGACGATCACCTCGGTGCTCGGGCACATGCACGAGATCGGCCAGTCGTTCCGCATGACGCTCAACCCGGGCACGCCCGAGGAGCGGATCCTGCTCGACATCCCGGAGTGGGACTTCAACTGGCAGCTGAACTACGCACCGGTCGAGCAGATCGAGATCCACAAGGGCGACACGATTCGCGTCGAGTGCAGCTGGGACCGCGACCTGCGCAACCGCAACCTGCCCGCGGCGTACTGCACGTGGGCGGAGGGCACCGAGGACGAGATGTGCTTCTCGACCATGTCGGTGGCCAAGCACACGAGCAACCAGGGCCCACCCCAGACGGTGTCGCAGAACCCACCACCGGGCTGAGGCCTCGGACTCCGCCGACGGCGGGTCGCGGCGTCGGCGTGCCGCGCAACCGGTGACGGCGGTCGGCCTGCCGCACAGTACGATCCGCCCGTCCGGGGAGTGGCGCAGCTTGGTTAGCGTGCCTGCTTTGGGACTAGCCGACGCTGAGCGCTGTGCTCACCTGCGTACCGCCGGGTCTTCGGCGAGCGACGACCGCCGAGTTATGTGCGATTCGATCTCGCCCCTCGGGCGCTCAACCACCGGTGACGCGACCGAGGCCGTCGGGAACGCGCAAAGACCAGCAAGGCCGGTCGTGACCGCTCCTAAGGTCGGATCTTGATGATGCGTCGCCGGGATGGGATGTGGACGGCCCTGCTGGCCGCCGTCGTGGCCGTCGGGGTCCTGACGGTCGGCCTGTTGACCAAGCCGGGCCGGACGGGCATGTACGGCGACTTCGAGGATGCCCACGCCGTTCCCGCATGGGCCTGCCCGGTGCTGATCAGCAGAGAGGTCCCGATGCGGACCTCGTTCGTCAGATCGAGCAGTCCCGGCTTCGTCGAGGTCCGGCTGCGCGGAGCCGACGCAGAGGCCCCAGAGGTTGAGGTGCTCTGTTCGGACGACGCGATCATCAAGGATGACGACGGCGGCTGGAGCGGCCGAGAACGTTCAACTGACGGCGAGGAGTACATCTGCCTCACGGGCAGTCACGGCCAGTCGTGTGTGGAGACGCTGGGCCGTAGCGACGAGGAGATCAGGGCGAAGGTCCGGCTGGCCACGCGAGCCGAGTGGGACTCGCTCGTCGAGCGTGGACTCCGCGGCGTCGAGGCCGAGGGACGGTATCCCTGGCTTCCGGGCGGCCAGCTCATCAACTACTACGAGGCGACGTACTGGACGATGAAGGTTGACTCGCAAGACGCCGACTGCACGCAACAGTCTGGCGAGGTTCTCTACACGGAACCGGCTGAAGGCTCGGTCCTCAGAGAGATGGAGTTCAGACTCGTCCCAGGTTCTTCTGTCGTGGGCGGGCGGTTCACCTGCTTCGGTCAGATCGATACGCCGGACATCACCGACCACGCCGAGCTGATCACTGGTGAGGAGTTGCGCACCGAGTTCACCGAACAACTCGCCCTGATCGAGCAGTTCGCATGGCGGCCGGTAGAGCCATCGAACGACGACGGAGCCGGCGATGGCGGCTGAGTACGGGCCGTCCCGGCCATGTCGATGCGTTGCCGAACTCGATCACTTCGGTGTGGCTCCGCTCGCCTAGCCTGTCCAGACCACTCATCCGGGGAGTGGCGCAGCTTGGTTAGCGTGCCTGCTTTGGGACTAGCGGACGCTGAGCGCTGTGCTCACCTGGGTATCTCCAGGTCGCCGACGAGCGGTGACAGCCGAGTTATGTGCGATTCGAGGGGCGGTGCGTCTGCCCTGGGGAGGACTCTGCGGACGACCTCGCCGTGTACGCCGACCAGCTACTGGATCGGCACGGACTTCAGCGGGTCGTCGCCGTCGGGGGGATCGAGCAGGACGACGTAGGTCCAGTGGTCGAAGTTGCCGTCGATGCCTCGATCCACGGCCACTCGGGAGGTCACGCCGCCTGCGATGACCATGCTCCCCGTCTCGTCGATGAACACATCAGCGATCGACGACCCTTCGGACGGGACG
>JAGQTE010000375.1 GCA_020439175.1 Acidimicrobiales bacterium
CACGGTGGGTCTCGTCGGCTTCGGCGCGACGGCACGTCGGCTGGCGCCCGTGCTCGTCGCCCTCGGCGCCGAGGTCCGCTACACGGCGACCGCGCCGCACGCCGACGCCGACGGCCTCGCCGAGTGGCGCACGCTGCCCGACCTGCTGGCTGAGTGCGACGTCGTGTCGTTGCACGTGCCGCTCACCGCCGACACCGAGCGGCTGATCGACGCCGACGCCCTGGCGTCGATGCGACCGGGCGCCGTGCTGATCAACACGGCGCGCGGCGGCCTGGTCGACGAGGCGGCGCTGGTCGACGCCCTGCGCGACGGCCGCGTGCGCGCCGCCGGCCTCGACGTCTTCGCCGTCGAACCGATCGACGCCGAGAACCCGCTGCTGGCGCTCGACAACGTCGTCGTCGGTCCGCACGTGGCGTGGCTGACGCCCGAAACGCTCGAGCGGTCGCTCGGTGTGGCGTTCGAGAACTGCCGACGCGTCCGCGACGGCGAGCCGCTGCTCCACGAGGTCGTCGCCCGCCGTCGATGACCACGGCAACGCGACGCGGTGCGGCCGGTGGCACGGCCGCCCCGCCGCACGGCCGCCGTGCCGTCAGGTCTGCGGTTCGAGCGACGTGAGGGCCAGCTCGCCCTCTTCGGTGTAGGTGATCGGTCCGACCGGCGTGGCGGTGTCGACGCGCAGCGACCGGCGCTGGCGCAAGGGCAGTCCGGTGTCGGGGTGCAGCCACCACTCGACGAGCTCCGTGCCGGTCTGCGCTCCCGACAGCGTGTGGTCCCGGCGCACGTGCACGGCGGGGACGGTCGTGCCGCCCACGACGACGTCCTCGACGCCGACCATCGTGGCGGTGCCGGCCGAGGTGCTCTCGCCCTCCATGGCGCTGCTCGTGCCGACGCACCGGCCGGTGCGCGTCTGCCCCGGGGCCATGTCCGGCCACAACATCGCTTCCGGCTCGGGGCAGGTGAACGTCGACGTGTTGTCGATCTGGAAGGTGACGAAGTCGCGTCGGGCGAAGCTCGTGCCCCCGGTGTCGAGCAGGCCCTCGGCGCTCGAGCAGAACGTCCAGTCCTGCCAGTGGTGGGTGTTGAGGTCGATGCGCCAGCTCCAGCAGCCGTCGGCGCCGATGACGACGGTGGCCGGCATGTCCGGCCCCTGCTGCTCGGTGAGGGGCGGGAAGCTCGTGACCTCCTCGCCGGAGCCGGTGTAGGCGTACACCCCGGGGGCGGGCGCCGGGTACGCGGCGCCCCCGACGGTCGCCGTGCCGTCGCCCGCCGTGTCGCCGCCCGCCGCGGTGCCGGCTGAACCGGCGGTCGACGACCCCTCGGTGCGGAACCGATCGAGCGCCGACTGGTCCGACACCGTGGTGGCGCGCTCGCCCGCAAACAGCACGAAGGCGGCGCCACCGATGACGACCACGACGACGACGACGGCGAAGATGGCGGCGCGGCGCCGGTCGCGTCGGGTCAGACGGGGACGCCCCTGATCGCCGGTCACGCCAGGCAACCTACGACGCGTGCCGGGCCGCGACCAGGGACCTCGGTCCTCGGCCGTCGACGCCGCGTGATGGCGGCGGTGGTCGCATCGATGCGGCTGGGATGCGACACTGCTGCCATGAGCGATCCCAGCGCGACCCCACCGCAGCCCGGCCAGACCACCGGGCGGTTCAACCAGGCGGACGTCCAGGCCGCCGTGCAATCCGGTGCGGCGCCCGGCGGCGACGCCAGCGGCGTGAGCGGGATGTTCCAGGACCCGTCGACCTTGGCGGCCACCGGCCTCATCGCCGCCGTGGCCTTCGCCGCCATCGCCGGCCTGCTGAACTTCCTCGGCAGCGACTTCATCGACGTCAAGGCGCGGCTGTTCGCGCTGACCGACACGGTGGACGTCGGCGACGTGGCCCTGCTCGGCATCGCCGTCGTGCTCTTGCTGGTCACGCCCGACCCGCCGGGCGGCATCGAGCGCTCGACGCTGCTGCGGGTCAACGCCGTGCTCGCCGCCGTCATCGCCGGCTACGGGCTGTTGCGGTGCCTGATCATCGCCATCGACGGCGGCGACTTCTTCGCCCAGTTCGCCGCCTTCCTCGCCACGCTGGGTGTGGCGCTGGCGTCGGCGACCGTCGCGTTCTACGCCGCCAAGGAGTCCTTCTTGAAGAAGGAAGGCAAGATCTGACGGCAGCCCTCAGCTGATGTCGGGCCCGTCGGTCAGGCGGGTGGTCGTCCACGCCGGGTCCGGCTCGCACATACGGAACGTGACCGCCTCGATGGCGATGCCGAGCAGGGTCAGGTCCTCCTCGCTCGGGCCGCCGTCACGACCGTCGACCGCCACCGGCGTCCGGTACACGGTCGAGTAGGCCGAGCGCATCGCCACGCCGTCGCCGAGGGCGTGCACGATGAGCACGAGCTGTTCGAGGGTCATCGGGTCGCGCAGGCGGTAGCCGAGGTAGTAGCCGAGGTCGCCGTAGAGGCTCGTGTAGTAGTCGCGCTGCCCGTCGAGGTAGATCTGCACGGCGGCGCGCACCCGGGCGACGTGTGGCGGGTCCTGGGCCGGGTCCGGGTAGGACGAGGCGATGGCCCCCATGGCGGCCAGCACGACCCGGTTGTGCGGGTCATTGATGGCGTCGCTCACGTGCTCGTCGACGGCGGCGTGGCAGATGCCTTCGAGGCCGCGTCGCCGCCCGTCCGCCGTCGTCAGCTCGGCGTTGCGCACGACGGCGCGCAGCCGGGCGCCGGTGCGTTCGTGCACCGGGCTCGCCCGCTCGACGATGGTGGCGAGCACGTCCCACTGGAACGCCGTCTGGTTCTCCCACAACCGGTCGTAGACCGACGCCCGGGTGACCCGCCGTCCCGTCGTCTCCTCGACCCGCTCGAACACGCGCCCGAAGGTGATCTGGTCGACGCCGCATTGGACCCCGTCGTCGAGGAGCAGGTCGATGCCGGCGCCGAGCACGAGGTCGCGCAGCTCGGACCGCTTGATGTTGCGTCGGCGCGACTCGGATGGCACGCAGCCGACGCTACCGGTTGGCTCGGCAAACGGCCGATGGGCCCGGGGTGGACCGCTCGCCTCGTCCAGCCAGCCAGCACTTTGGTCCATCAGATGGTTGACAACGGTGCGTGCGTGCGTCAGAGTGCGACTTGCAGTTGCAAACCGGTCCGCTGGGTGACGGGTCGGGTGGTGGCAGAGAGGTTCCCCCCAACTCTCTGCAGCTCGCGGGTGGTCGGCAACCGGCATCGCGCCCCGATGCCGGTGCCGACCGCCGCGTCGCGTCTACGGAGCGCCGTCGCCGAAGCGACGTCGACCTCCGTCACGGGCGGAAGACGTAGGGCGCCAACGTCTCGATCTGGTCGGCCGGTCCCGAGAGCAGCTCCTGCGCCGTCGCCGCGTCGTGTGCCCGGGTGAGCAGGTCGGCGGTGCGCCCCACGGGGCCGAACGTCACCTCGCCCAGGAGCCAAGCGGCCTCGACGGTCGTCGGCTCGCCGAGCGGCAAGCCGCTCGCGGCGGCGACCACACCGGCACCGACAGCGACGAACGGGTCGTCGGCGAGCGAACCGAGGCCGAGCGCTCGACGGATCTGGGAGTGGTGCACCCAACGCTCGACGTACTCACGTGCCACCGACTGCCACATGGGCGAGCTGGCGCCGAACGCTCCGAAGAAGCCGACCGGCTCGCCGGGTGCCAGCGGGTCAGCGCCCTCGTAGTAGGCGGCGGTCCAGTCGCCCGTCAGGCGCAACAGCTCGACGAGCAGCTCGGGGCTGAGGAACTGCGCCGCCGCCACCCAGCGGTCGTTGAACGTGTCGAGCAGCGTGCGGAAGTCGCTTCCCGGCATCGTTGTGGCGAGCTGCAGCAGGCCGCTCTCGGCACCGTCGCGCTGGCGGCTGAGCAGGCTGAGGTCGTCGCCGAGGATGTGGGCGGCGACGCCCTTGATGGTGTACGCCGGGCACTCGGTCGGCCGGGCCCACTCGGCATCGCCCCGGTCGGTGAGCAGGGTGAGCAGCGCGGCACGCTCGAGCCGCATGGCGTCGAGCACGACGCCGATCGTGCGTCCGTCGATCATGACGCCGCCTCGTCGTGGGAATGCTGCCCTGGTGGCATGACCAGGTGGAAGGCGACCCGGTAGACGAGCGTGTCGTCGTGGATCGGGCCGGCGTGCGCGGCGCGCGCCCGCAGCGACTCGAGGTCGGGTTCGCCGGTGCCGGCGAGGTCGTCGGGTGTGAGGGCACCGAACGGGAGCAGCTCCAGCTCGTCGACCTCGATCGTGACGCCCGCGGTGCGGTAGCGGCCCCCGACCTTCACCTGCGGTCGTGACCACAGCCGGTACGACACGACGATGGTGCCGTCGGCGACGCGGTCACGGAGGTCAGCGCTGAACTGCACGCCCCGATCTTGCCCGACGAGTCGTCACGCCGCAGGTGCGGAACATCGGATGTGCGGCGCGGTCGCCCGGAGCACGGTCGTGTCGCGATCGACCGTGCAGATTCGGTGCGATATGCACGCGATCTGCCGGTTCGATCCCACGGCGACGGCGACGGCGACAGCGACGGCGTTGGCGCGGCGGTGCCCGACCCGGCCGTCAGAGGTCGGGGTTGGGGAGGCGGGTGAGCGCCTCGTCGATGCGCTCCTGCGGGTAGTCGAAGTCCTGCACGTCGCCGGCGAGGTACTTGTCGTAGGCGGCGAGGTCGAGGTGACCGTGGCCGCACAGCGCGGTGAGGATGACCTTCTCCTCGCCGGTCTCGGCGCACCGCCGGGCCTCGTCGATGGTCGACGCCAGCGCGTGCGTCGGCTCCGGCGCCGGCACGATGCCCTCGGTGCGGGCGAACTGCACGCCGGCGGCGAAGCACTCCGACTGCTGGCGGGCCTCGGCCGTCATCAGCCCGAGCTCGTAGACGTGGCTGATCAGCGGCGACATGCCGTGGTAGCGCAGGCCGCCGGCGTGGATGGGGTCGGGCACGAAGTCGTGGCCGAGCGTGTGCATCTTCAACAGCGGCGTCATGCCGGCGGTGTCGCCGAAGTCGTAGGTGTAGATGCCTCGGGTGAGCGTGGGGCAGGCGGCCGGTTCGACGGCGCGGATCTCGCAGTCGAGGTTGCCCTTGAGCTTCTCGCGCAGGAACGGGAAGGCCAGGCCGCCGAAGTTCGAGCCGCCGCCGACGCAGCCGACGACGAGGTCGGGCGTGTCGCCGGCCATCGCCATCTGCGTGATGGCCTCCTCGCCGATGACGGTCTGGTGCAGCAGCACGTGGTTGAGCACCGAGCCGAGGGCGTAGCGCGTGTCGTCGTTCTGGGCGGCGATCTCGACCGCCTCGGAGATGGCGATGCCGAGGCTGCCGGGCGAGTCGGGGTCGTCGGCGAGGATCTTGCGGCCGGCCTCGGTGAGGTCGGACGGGCTGGGGTGCACGACGCCGCCGAAGACCTCCATCATCGACTTGCGGTACGGCTTCTGGTCGTAGCTGGCGCGGACCTGCCACACCTCGCACTCGATGCCGAACAGCGACGAGGCGAACGCCAGCGCCGTGCCCCACTGGCCGGCGCCGGTCTCGGTGGTCAGGCGCCGGATGCCCTCCTGCGCGTTGTAGAAGGCCTGCGGCACCGACGTGTTGGGCTTGTGGGAGCCGGCCGGGCTGACGCCTTCGTACTTGAAGTAGATCCGTGCCGGGGTGCCGAGCGCCCGCTCGAGTCGCCGTGCCCGGTACAGCGGCGAAGGGCGCCACAGCCGGTACACGTCGCGCACCTCCTCGGGGATCTCGATGTACGAGTCGGTCGAGACCTCTTGGAGGATCAGCGCCATCGGGAACAGCGGTGCCAGGTCCGCGGGGCCGACCGGCTCGTTGGTGGCGGGGTGCAGCGGCGGCGGAGGCGGCGCGGGCAGATCGGGGATGAGGTTGTACCAGTGGGTCGGCAGCTCCGACTCGTCGAGGAGGTACTTCGTCTGCTCGGCCATGGTCGGCTCCTTCGGTCCTCGGTCGCGAGCCGTCACCGTAGTCCTGGCGTCTCGGCCGGGCGTCGGGCGCCGCTCGCCGGGTGTCGTGCGCCCACGTCGTGACCAAGGGCCCGGGTCGTGCCGACCCACGTCCGCCGACAGGCTCATCACAACGAGGTACGCTTCGCACCGAAGGACGTGGAGGAGGACCACTGTGACCGACATCGAGGCGCGCCCCGAGACCGAGCCGGAGGAGCCGAGCGATCGGCGCCGGTTCCTGACCAAGGGGGCGGTCGCTGCGGCCGTCGCCGCCGCGGGGGTGGCTATCGCCCGACCCGCCGAAGCGGCCAACGGCAGCAACTTCGTCCTTGGCAACAACACGAACAACGCCACGAACGACACCGTCGTGACGGGCTCGCAGTTCCGGTTCGTGCGCTCAACGGGCATCTCGGTGCAGGGCACCAACGGGTCGGGCACCGGCGTATACGGCCTGGCCGGCGACTCGGCCGGCGGTGGTATCGGCGTGCGGGGTCGGACGAACAACTCGGGCATCGGCGTCCTGGGCGAGGCGCCCAGCTCGTCGTCGTCGGGCACCGGCGTCAAGGGCACGTCGAGCATCGGCGTCGGCGTGTGGGGCGAGGGCGGCTCGTCGTCGATCCGCGGCGTCGGTCTGCGTGGCACGTCGTCGCTCGGTGCGTCGCTCCAGCTGGACGAGACCTCGATCACCGTGCCGCCGGTGTCGGGCTCCTGGACGCGGGGCATGTTCCTGAACAAGGGCGGCCAGCTCTGGTACTGCTACGTCTCGGGCAGCGGCACGGCGTCGAAGTGGGTGAAGGTCTCGGGCGCCCCGATGATCCTCGGCACGTCGTACCGCGCCTATGACTCACGGGCCGGCTTCGCGCCGCTCGGCGTCACCAAGGGCAAGCTCAACGAAGGCCAGACCCGTACGAACATCGACCTCAAGGTCAATGGCGGGGCCAACGCCATCCCCAGCGGCATCAGCGCCGCCATCGTGAACCTGACGGCGACCAACACCAGCGGGGCGGGCTTCCTCGGCATCTTCAAGAACGGCACGGTGTGGCCGGGAACGTCGTCGGTGAACTGGTTCGCCGCCAACTCCAGCATCGCCAACTCGGCGATCGTCGCCGTCGACACGTCCAGCCGGGTGTCGGTGCGCTGCGCCGGTTCGGCGGACTTCATCATCGACGTCATCGGCTTCCTGCCCTGACCTGACGCCAGACCTGCACGAACGCCATGGTGCCGACGGCCTCGTGTCGTCGGCACCGGCGCGTCCGGGCCGGTGCGCCTGGGGCTTGCGTGCCTGGGCCGGCGTAGCCCGGTCGTGATCAGGTGGCGGCGAGGAGGCGGGCGATCGGCTCGGACAGCGCCGGCGCCGGGGCGTAGCCGACGCCGGGCCGGCCGTCGACGCGTCGCGACGGTGGGAGCGGGCGGCGGACGAGGGCGCCGAGGTCGGCCAGCGCCTCGAGCGCAGCTGCCGGCGCCGTGCGGTCCTCGTCGGTGTCGATCGCCAGCTCCTCGAGGTGGGCGGGCGTGAGCAGGCGTTCGATGCCGGCGTGCACGATGAGCGCTGCCGCCGCATCCTCGAGACCGCCGAGCGCCGCCACCTCGCCGACGCAGGCATCGAGTGCTTCAGCGCGGCGCCGGTTGCGCTGGGCGCCGAGCACGGACCACTGCGTCGTGCGGATGGCGAACGGTGTGGCATCGAGCAGCTCCGCGTCCCAGGTGGGCGTCGTCCACTGTCCCTGTTGGAGGGCCTGCACGTAGTCGTTGCGACGTTCGGTCATCAGCTCGATGGCGCCGAGGTCGAGCGACGGCGTCGAGCGCGCCGCCACCAGCAGGTACAGCAGGCGGGCGGTGCGGCCGTTGCCGTCGACCCACGGGTGCAGGCTCATCCAGCAGAAGGCGATCCACGCCGCCACCGCCGGTGCTGGGGCGTCGGTCATGGCGGCGTCGATGACGATGCGCTCGGCGAGCGGGCGCACCACCGCGGCGGGCGGGTGCGCGTAGGGGCTGACGCGGGCGACCCACGCCGACGTGCGCGAGCGCAGCACGGCCGGGTTCGTCTCGTCGTCGCTGGTGCGTCGTCCCTCGACGAGCGCGTGCAGCACGAACGGCGTCTCGATGCGCAGCGGGTGCGGCTCGAGGCCCATCCGGGCCAAGGTCACCTGCACGTCGATGTAGCGGTACGCCTCGGCGACGCCGGCGCGGCGCTCGACATGGCGCCGCGACAGGAAGGCGCGCGGCGGCGGGAACAGCGGTTGGGTGACGGCGCCGCTGATCGACGGGTAGATGCCGGCCAGCGCCGTCGTCGTGTGGTCGGTCAGCCAGCGGCCCAGCGTCCGCACGGCGTCGGGGCTCAGCCCGCCCACGGCGTGCTCGAGCTCGCGGTGCGCCGTGGCGTGCGCCTCGAGCAGCTCGACGGGCAGGTCCGGGAACGGGGGCACCGCCACCTCGACCCACGGCGCCTCGGGGTCGCGCGCGTCGGTCGTCCCGGGCCCCGCGACGTCCCCGGGCTCGGTCGTGGCGTCGTCGGGCACGAGGCGGTCGGGAGCGGCGCCGTCGGTGTCGTCAGCCATCGGCGGGTTCGTCGTCGACGGCGGTGCCGTCGGGAAGCTCGGTGCGGAAGACGAGCGTCGGGGCGACGCCGAAGATGGCTCGGGCGCCCTGGGTGGTGAGGTGGATGGTGTCGGCGTTGTCGACGACGACCGAGGTGCCCGCCTCGGCGAGTCGGGTCCGCAAGGCGTCGAGGTCGCCCTGGCCGGGGACCGAGAACAGCAGCTGGGTGAGCGCCACCTCCGGGTCGAGGATCTGCGGTCGGTCACCGGTGGCCGTGCGGTGCAGGAGGTTGATGGCGATGGCGCCGGCGTCGAGGGTGACGACCTCGGCGTCGACCCCGGGATGCGGTCCCCGGGCGACCACCTCGAAGCCCAGCAGGTCGACGAAGAGCTCGAGCACGCGGTCGAGGTCGTCGACGATGTACTCCAGGCCGATCAGCTGCGGCATGCGCTCGCGTGGCTGGGGTCCGTCGGCGGCTGGCTCGGTCACGGATCGCTCCTGTGCTGCGTCCTCGGCGGCGGCCGTGGGGGCTCGGCCGGCGCCCGAGCCTACCGGTGGCTGTGCCGCCGCCGATCGGGCCGGCTCTCTGGCTGCGGAATGCCCTCGTTCTGGTGGTGAACTCGCGTCGTCGATGGCGCGAGTTCGCTACCAGTACAGGGGGGGGGTGGCCTTTGCGGATTGCGTCGGGGCTCGGCGGCGGCGCGCCTGCGGGGGGTTGGGTGCTCGTGGGAGCATGGTGGTGTCGTGTGCGCCGGCGGAGGCGTCGGACGTTGTGAGGTGTGTTGTGGTTCGGAGTCGTCGGGTGGCGTTGTGGCTGGTGGCGGTGGTCGTCGCGGCGGCCGCGGGTGTGGTGCCGTCGGGTGTGGCGGGTGCTGGGTCGAACAACACGATCTCGGGGACGGTGTCGGCTGAGGGTGGTGGGCCGTTGGTGGGGATCGATGTTCGGTTGTATGCGTGGCCGTCGGGGTCGGTGGTGGGGGTGCGGACGTCGGATGTGTCGGGTGGGTACTCGTTCGCGGGGTTGGCGGACGGGGCGTATCGGGTGAACTTCTCGGATCAGGTGGCGGGGGCGTGGGAGACGGAGGTCCATGCAGGGGCGGCGGGTTTGGCGACGGCGCCGGTTGTGGTGGAGTCCGGTGGTGCGGCGAC
>JAGQTE010000044.1 GCA_020439175.1 Acidimicrobiales bacterium
CATCGACGGGATCGACACCACGAACCGCTCCCCGGCGGCGGCGCTGGCGGCGGGCGCCTACAACGTGCCCGAAGACCTGGTCGAGGACGCCGTCGTGCCCGGCCTGTCCGTGCTGCGCACCATCGCCTTGTCGGGTGAGCCGTTCCCCCGCAAGGGCCTCGGCATCGACTGGAAGGCGCTCAAGGCCCGCGTCGAGGGACGCGCCGAGCCGAAGCGCCTCAACCTCGCCGCCCTCGACCGGGACGTGGCGTCGCTGTCGGGCGGCAACGTCCAGCGCGTCGCCCTCACCCGCATGTTCCTCGTCGACGACCCGAAGCTGCTCGTCGTCGCCTACCCGAGCCGCGGCCTCGACATCGCCTCGGTGCGCGCCACGCAGCAGCTGCTGCTCGAACGCCGGGCCGAGGGCGCGGCGGTGCTGATGGTCAGCGAGGACCTCGACGAGCTGCTCGGCATCGCCGACCGCCTCGTCGTCCTGCACGACGGCGAGATCGCCGGGATCGTCGACGCCGCCGGCGCCGACCGCCAACAGATCGGACGCCTCATGCTGCAAGGGGCCGCCGCGTGAACCCCGCCGCCTCCGCCTCCGCCTCCGCCACGGCGACCGCCGCCGCCGGCAACGCCAGCGCCGACGGCAGCGTCGTCGATGCACCGCCCGACGGTGCCGTGCTCGACACCCCGCCGGGCGCCGGGCCCGACGCCGACGCCGTCGCCACCCCGTCCCGCTGGCGCGCCGCCGGCATGGCGACGCTGCGCTGGGCCGCGGCCCTCGCCGGCGCCCTCGTCATCTTCGGCCTGTTCCTGTTCGCCCGCGGCGCCAGCCCCGTCGACGCCTACCTGGCGATGCTCGACTCGGCGTTCGGCGACAGCCGCGCCATCGGCGACACGCTGCTGCGGGCCACGCCGCTGCTGCTCGCCGCCCTCGCCGTGGCCGTCCCGGCCCGGGCCGGCATGTTCAACATCGGAGGCGAAGGCCAGCTGGTGCTCGGCGCCGTCGGTGCCATGGCCATGTCCTTCGCCCTCGACGGCGCCATCGCGGGGCCGCCGGCGTTCGTGCTGCTCGCCCTCGCCGGCATGGTCGCCGGTGCGTGCTGGGCGCTCATCCCGGCGATCTTGAAGGTGGTGCTGCGCACCAACGAGGCGATCGTGTCGCTGCTGTTGAACTACGTCGCCGTCATCGTGTTGACGTGGCTCGTGTTCGAGCCGTGGAAGGACCCGAAGAGCACCGGCCAGGCGTACTCGAAGGCGCTGCCGAGCGACGAGCGGCTGCCCATCCTGTGGGCGAACCGGGTGCACGTCGGGATCATCCTCGCCATCGTGGCGGCCTTCGTGATCTGGGCGGCCTTCCGGTCGACCCGGTGGGGGTTCAAGCTCCAGGTGCTGGGCGGCAATCCCGAGGCGGCCCGGCGGGCGGGCCTGCGCGTCGGTGCCCTCGCTGTCGGGGCGATGGCCGTCGGCGGTGCGCTCGCCGGGCTCGGCGGGATGCTCGAGGTGTCCGGGGTCGAGGGCCGGCTGCGGCCCGGGATCATGGTCGGGTTCGGCTACATCGGGTTCCTGGCGAGCTGGCTCGCCAAGCATCACCCCCTCAAGGCGATCGTCAGCGCCTTCGTGCTGGCGGCGATCGCCATCGGCGGCAACGGCCTCAAGATCGAAGCCGGGGTGTCGGGTGCCGCCGTGAACGTCCTCATGGCCCTGGTCCTGCTGGCGGTGCTCGGCTTCGCCCGCCCGAACACGAAGGCGACGTCATGATCGAAGCGGTCGCGATCGGAGCCGTCGCCGGCGGCACCTCCATCCTGCTGCCGACGCTCGGCGAGGTGGTCTCGGAGCGCTCCGGCGTCATCAACCTCGGCACCGAGGGGTCGATGCTCGCCGGCGCCCTGGCCGCCTACATCGTCGGCATCCAGACCGGGAACCCGTGGATCGGCATCGTCGCCGGCCTGGCGGCCGGCGCGGCGCTGGCGATGGTGCACGCCTTCTTCGTGCTCGTGCGCGGCGCCAACCAGATCGCCACCGGCCTCGTCGTCACCTTCCTCGGCCTCGGCCTGACGGCGATGTTCGGCCAGGACTACGTGGGCCAGGGCGTCGTCGCCCTCGAGAACGTGCCGATCCCGGGCCTGTCGCAGCTGCCGTTCGTCGGGCCGGTCCTGTTCGACCACGACCCGATCACCTACCTGTCGCTGCTCGCCGTGCCGGCGCTGTGGTGGTTCCTGGCCCGCACCAAGGCCGGCCTGCGGCTGCGGGCGGCGGGGGAGCGGCCCCAGGTGCTGCGCACCTTCGGCACCAACGAGCGCACGGTGCGGGCCCTGGCGGTCACCGCCGGCGGCGCCCTCGCCGGCCTCGGCGGTGCGCAGCTGGCCACCGCCTTCACCCGCAACTGGTCCGAGGGCATGACGGTCGGGCGGGGCTTCGTCGCCGTCGGCCTCGTCATCTTCGCCGCCTGGGATCCCCGCAAGGCGCTGATCGGCGCCTACCTCTTCTCCGGCGCCATCGCCCTCCAGCTCCAGCTCCAGGCGCAGGGCTCGGACATCTCGCGGTACCTGCTGTCGGCGCTGCCGTACCTGGTGGTGATCGTCAGCCTGGCGGCACTCAGCCGCCGGCGGGTCAACGCCGCCCCCGAGGCGCTCGACCACGTGTTCGAGCACGCCTCGTAGCTCCCTTCCCGATCCCCCCTTCCAGACAGTCCCTTCCAGACAGTCCCTTCCAGTTCCCCCAACTGAACACCCCATCCCAACGGAGGTCATCGATGAAACCCACACGGCTGGCACTTGCTGCGGGCATGAGCGTCCTGGCGCTCGGCGCGGCCGCCTGCTCGAGCTCGTCGGAGACGTCGACCGGCGGCACGACGGGAGGGTCCGGCGACGAGTCGGACCTGACGATCGGCTTCCTGTACGTCGGACCCAAGGACGACTACGGCTACAACCAGGCCGCCTACGAGGGCAGCCAGGCGGTGCAGGCGGCGTTCCCGAACGCCAAGATCCTGCAGGCGGAGAACGTGCCCGAGACGGCCGAGGCCGAGACGGTCATGGAAGACATGATCGAGCAGGGCGCCGACATCATCTTCCCCACGAGCTACGGGCACCTCGAGTTCGCCCAGAACGTCGCCAAGGACCACCCGGACACGATCTTCGTGCACCAGGGCGGCCTCGAGGGCGAGGACAAGCTCGACAACCTCGGCACGTACTTCGGCACCGTGTACGAGCCGGTGTACACGGCGGGCGTGGCGGCCGGTGAGGCGACCGAGTCGAACAAGCTCGGCTACGTCTACGCCTTCCCGATCCCGCAGACCCTGGCCAACATCAACGCCTTCGCCCTCGGCGCCCAGAGCGTCAACCCCGACGCCGAGGTGATCGCCGTGTCGACGGGCAGCTGGTGCGACCCGGGCCTGCAGGCCCAGGCGGCCAAGAGCCTGATCGACCAGGGCGCCGACGTGCTGACCCAGCACCAGGACTGCACCAAGACGATCATCGAGGCGGCCGAGGCGGCCGGCGCCATGTCGGTCGGCTACCACTTCGATGCGTCGGACCTCGCACCCAACGGCTGGATCACCGGCTCCGAGTGGAACTGGGGCCCGCTGTACACCGACATCGTGCAGACGGTCGTCGACGGCAAGTTCGTCGACAGCCCGTACAACGGCGACTTCCGGGTCGGTCTCCAGACCGGTGACAACCCGTTCGTCCAGTCGTCGTACGGCTCGATGGTGTCGGCCGAGACGCAGGCCAAGATCGACGAGATCAAGCAGTCGTTCATCGACGGCGGCTCGCCGTTCGCCGGCCCGGTCCTCAAGCAGGACGGCACCATCGTGTGGGAGTCGGGTCAGCAGCCCACCTACGAAGAGGTCGAGACCATGGACTTCTTCGTCGAGGGCGTGACCGGCAAGATCGACTGATCCACTGGTCGACTGCCCTCCCGGTCCGGTCGTCGCTCCCAGGGGCGGCCGGACCGGGCGGTCGACGCCGAACACCCGCCAGGACCTTCCGCCCGATGCACGTCGACGAGCTCGGACCCCCCGACGCTGCCGCCGTCGTCGTGCTGGTGCACGGCGTCGGGTTCGGCCCCGACACGTTCGATGCCGTCGCCCGCCGACTCGTCACCCGGTCGTTGCAGGTGCGGGTGGTGACCCGGCCCGGCTACGCCGCCGGGGCACCGCCCGCCGCGACGCTGCCCCGCACCCTTCCCTCGTTCCAGGAGCAGGTCTCGATGCTCGCCTCTGTCGTCACCGACGCCGCCGCCCACGCATCGCACGGCCGGCCGGTCACGCTCGCCGGATGCAGCGGTGGCGCCACGTTGGCCCTGGCTGCCGTCCTGGCGCTGCGACCGGCAGCCGGCGTGGCGGCCGCCGTGCTGCACGAGCCCCTCGTCGGCCCGGCAGCCCCGACGTTGCACGCCGCCATCACCGCCAACGCCGCCCGCCTGGCCCCACCCCCTCGTTCTGGTGGTGAACCCGCGTCGTTTGCGGCGCGAGTTCCGCACCGGAACGGGGGAGACGTTCCACACCCTCGTTCTGGTAGTGAACCCGCGTCGTTTGCGGCGCGAGTTCCGCACCGGAACGGGGGTGGTGGGGGTGCCGACGTGGGGGTGGCCGACTTCCTGGAGGGGATGGTCGGTCCCGACTCGTGGCGAGCCTTGTCGCCGGAGGTCCGGCGTGACGTGCTCGTCCACGCGCCTTTCGTCCGGGCCGAGGTCCCCGGCTTCGTCGCCTTCGCCCCGACCGACCTCGAGGCCGCCACGCCCACGACCCGGATCGTCACCACCGTGGGACGTACGAGCGGACCTGCCCGGCAGGAGGTGGCCGACGTGCTCGCCGCCGCCGGGGCCGAGGTGGTCCCGATCGACGGTGCCGGCCATCTCGTCCAGCTCGAGCAGCCCAAGGCCTGGGCGGACGTCGTCGCCGGCGTGGCGCTGGGCGACGTCGCCGAGGGGCTGCCGTCGTGAGCGCGTCCACCGCGCCGATCCCGGCCGACCCCTACGCCTGGCCGTGGGACGGCGTGCCCGATCCGGCCCGACTCGTGCTCGTCGCCGCCGGCTGGGACACCCACTGGCGGGCACGCACGCTCGACCCCGACACCACCGAGCGCGTCGTGGCCACGCTGGCGGCCGCCGTCGTCGCCCTCGGCGGCTCGACGCTGTGGCTGGTGCACGACCGTCCGCCACGCGCCCCGCTGACGGCGCCCGACCCCACGCCGCTGGCGCCGGTCGGCGTCGCGGCTGCCGGGACCGACCAGGTCGCCGTCGTGACCGCCGCCGGCATCGACGGCTTCTGCGACGGCCCGCTGGCGTCGATCCTGCGCCGCACCGGCCGCGACCAGCTGCTGCTGGTGGGCCACGGCCTCGAGGCCACCGTCCACTCGACGATGCGCAGCGCCAACGACCGCGGCCTCGAGTGCCTGCTGGTCACCGACGCCGCCGGCGCGCTCGATGCCGGCCACGACGCCACCACCACCACCACCACCACCGCCGCCGCCGGCGCCATCAGCTCGGTGACGATGAGCGGCGGCATCTTCGGCGCCGTCGCCTCGCTCGCCGATGTGCTCGCCGGCCTCGGCGCCACGCCGACGCGCCCCCCGTCCGAACCCCCGCACCCCCAGGAGATGCCATGACGACCACGCCGACGACCACGACCGACTCCCCGGCCGGCACCACGACCACCGCCGCTCCGCCGACGGCGACGTACGGCACCGTCCACGCCGACCCCTACGCATGGCCGTACGACGGCGTGGTCGACCCGACCCGCACGGCGCTGGTGCTGATCGACTGGCAGACCGACTTCTGCGGACCGGGGGGCTACGTCGACGCCATGGGCTACGACCTCGGTCTCACCCGTGCCGGTCTCGAGCCGACGGCGGCGGTCCTGGCGGCGTGCCGGGCGGCCGGCTTCCACGTCGTGCACACCCGTGAGGGCCACCTGCCGGACCTGTCGGACTGCCCGCCGAACAAGCTGTGGCGCTCCAAGGGCATCGGGGCGGGCATCGGGGACTCGGGGCCGTGCGGCCGCATCCTCGTGCGCGGTGAGCCGGGCTGGGAGATCGTGCCCGAAGTGGCGCCGATCGCCGGCGAGACGATCATCGACAAGCCGGGCAAGGGATCGTTCTACGCCACCGAGCTCGACCTGATCCTGCGCACCAAGGGCATCACCCACCTGATCTTCACCGGCATCACCACCGACGTCTGCGTGCACACGACGATGCGCGACGCCAACGACCGCGGCTACGAGTGCCTGCTGCTCAGCGACTGCACCGGCGCCACCGACGTCGGCAACTACGAGGCGGCCTTGAAGATGGTCACGATGCAGGGCGGCGTGTTCGGGGCGGTGGCCCCGTCGGCGGCGCTGCTCGACGTGCTCGGCGCATGACCCCGCTGGCCGCCGCTCGATCGATCGCTGCCTGGCGGGGGTCGTTCGCCGACCTCCTCGACGAGGCGCAGGCGTACGCCGACGACCTGGTGCGCGGCGTCGACCACACCGACGACGGCGCCACCTGGATCACGCGGGTGCCGCGCGACGACGTGCGGGCGCGCGTGGCCGAGGTGGTGGCGCGCTGGCACGCCGAAGGACCCGATGCCCTGCCGCTGGCCGGCGTGCCGTTCGGGGTGAAGGACAACATCGACGTCGCCGGCCTGCCGACCACGGCGGGCTGCCCGGCGTTCGCGCGGGTCCCGACGACCTCGGCGCCGGTCGTCGAGCGGCTCGAGGCGGCGGGCGCCGTCTGCCTCGGCAAGACCAACCTCGACCAGTTCGCCACCGGGCTGGTGGGGACGCGCTCGCCCTACGGCGTGCCCCGCAACCCGATCGACCCGCTGCTGGTGCCCGGCGGGTCGTCGAGCGGTTCGGGCGTGGCCGTCGCCACCGGAGCCGTCGCCTTCGCCCTCGGCACCGACACCGCCGGCTCCGGGCGGGTGCCGGCAGCGATGACCGGCATCGTCGGGCTCAAGCCCCGCACCGGTGTCCTGCCGTCGGCCGGCGTGATCCCGGCGGTCGCCAGCCTCGACTGCGTGTCGGTCTTCGCCCGCACCGTCGCCGACGCCGACGCCGTGTTCGCCGTGCTGCACGGACCGGGCGGCGGGTGGTCGGGCTACACGGGTCCCGTGCGCATCGGTGTGCCGGATGCGGCGTCCCTGGCGGTCCTCGACGAGGTCGACCGCTGCACGTGGCGTGCGACCGTGGCGGCGCTGCGCTCGGCGGCGGCGGCCGACGGTGCCGACGTCGACGTCGTCGAGGTCGACGTGGCCCCCTTCGTCGCCGTCGGCGAGCTGCTCTACGGCGGCCCGTGGGTGGCCGAGCGCGACGTCGCCGTGGGGGCGTTCATCGACGAGCACCCCGATGCGGTCGACCCGGTGGTGCGCGACACGATCCTGGCCAGCCGACGGTGGTCGGCGGCCGACGCCTACCGCGCCCGGGATCGCCTGCAGGAGCTGGCGGCGCGCTGCGCGCCGGCGTGGGCGGTGGCCGACGTGCTGGCCGTGCCCACGCTGCCCCGCCCGGTCACGATCGCCGAGGTGCGGCGCGATCCGGTAGGCGTCAACGCCGAGCTCGGGCGGTTCACGAACTTCGTCAACCTGCTGGGCCTGGCGGCGCTGGCCGTGCCGGGAGCGACCCGCCGCGACGGCGCGCCGACGGGCGTGAGCCTCCTGGCGCAGTCGGGGCTCGAGCCGACGCTGGTGCGGGCCGCCGGCCTGCTCGACGCCGCTCCCGCCTCCGGTGGTGGCGGCGCCGGTCGCCTCGGGGCCTCCGGTGGCGCCGGTCGGGCCGCCACCGCCGGCGGTCGGGCAGCCGATGCCGCCGACGGGGGATCGGCCGACGCCGAGTCGTTGCGTCCTGCCCCCGGTCGGGTGCTGCTGGCGGTCGTCGGCGCGCACCTGTCGGGCCTGCCCTTCAACGACAAGCTCACCGGCCGGGGCGGGGTGCTGGTCGCACGCACGACGACCGCGCCGTCCTATCGCCTGTGGGCCCTCACGCACCTCGACCCCGTCCGTCCCGCTCTCGAACGGGTCGCCGCGCCGGGTGTGGCCGTCGAGTGCGAGGTGTGGAGCGTGGACCACGCCGCCCTCGGGCAGATCGTGGCCGAGGTGGCGTCGCCACTGGCCATCGGCACCGTCGAGCTCGCCTCGGGTCAGTGGGTGACGGGGTTCGTGTGCGAACCGGGCGGGCTCGGCGACGCCGTCGACATCTCGGTGTGGGGCGGGTGGCGCGCCTGGCTCGCCGCAGCGTCGACAGCCTGACGGCTAGGTTCCCCGGCATGCAGCGGGGGGGTCCAGGACGCAACCCACGACATCCGCCGCCGGGCCGGAAGCGCCCGGGCGCCGCCGACCCTGGTCTGTACGTGTCGATCGCGGCGTCGGCGGTGATGGCGCTGGCGGGTGCGCTGATCACCGTGGCGTTCGTGTGGGTCCTGCGCCAGGTGCACACGCTGCTGTGGGAGGAGCTCCCCGGCGCCCTCGGTTTCAACGCCGAGTCGCTGCCGCTGGTGTTCGTCGTGGCGATGTGCACGGTCGGCGGCGTGCTCGTCGGGGTCTGCCGCCACTACCTGGGCGAGTACCCGGTCAGCCTGGAGCGCGCCGTCGACGAGTTCCGCAACACCCGCAGCTTCGACTACCAGCACATCCCGCAGGCCATCGTGGCCAGCCTCGTGGCGTTGGGCTTCGGTGCCGCCCTCGGCCCCGAAGCGGCGCTGGTCGCCGTCGTCGGTGGGCTGTCGTCGCTGCTGGCGCACCGCATCCACGCCAACGCCGAGCACGCCACCGCCGTGGGCTACCTCGGCGTGTCGGGTGCGCTCGGGGCGGTGTTCGGGCCGGGCGTCGCCGCGGTGCCCATCGAGGAGGTGGCCGAGTCCGGGGGAGCGGCCGAGCGCGACCAGCGGCTGTGGCTCGTGCTGCCGGGCATCGCCGCCGCCGCCGTCGGCTGGTTCGTGCTCCGCTCGATCGACGGCGTCAGCAACTACTTCGCCTTCAACTGGCCGACCTACGACTTCGCGCCGGTCGACCTGGTGTGGGCGCTCGTGGCGACGGCCGTGGCGGTGCTGGCCGTCGTGGTGTTCAGCGCCGTCGGCCAGGCGATCGACGCCGCGTTGGAGGGCATCGCCGCCAACAAGATCCTGGTGTCCACGCTCGGCGGCGTCGGCCTCGGACTGCTCGGGGCGTGGTCGTCGCTGATGCTGTTCTCCGGGCACGAGGGCATCCAGCTCGTGATGGACGACGCCACCATCACCACGGGCTTCGCGCTGGCGCTCGTCGGCGGCAAGGTGCTCGCCACGAGCCTGTGCCTGTCGACCGGATGGAAGGGCGGCCGCTTCTTCCCGATGATGTTCGTCGGCGCCGCCGTGGGCATGGCGGTGGCGTCGATCTCGGAGTCGGCGGTGACCCCGGTCGTCGCCGCCGGCATGAGCGCGTGTGTGGCGGCGTTGCTGCGCAAGCCCATCCCGGCGCTGGTGTTCATGGTGCTCGTGCTGCCGTCCTCGGCGTGGATCTTCGCCGCGGTCGGCTGCCTGGCCGGCGGGGTCGCCGCCACACGGCTCTTCGAGCGACTCGACACCGAACCCGCCACCGGCGACGAGGACGTCGATGGTGCCGCTGCCTCGAGCGACGACGCCGGCGGTGACGACGACGTCGGGAGTGACGACACCAGCGGTGGCGACGAGGCCGAGCCGGGCGAGGCTGAGCCGGGCGGGACGGAGCCGACGAGCTGAACCCGTCCTTGCGGTGCAGGTCAGGCGGCCGGTGCGGGTCCGGCGAGGCGGTTGGCGAGCTCCGCCAGGGCGACGTCGCGGTCGGTGATGGCGCCGACGTCGTGGCTGATCAGGTCGATGGTCACCCGGTTCCACACGTTCGACCACTCGGGATGGTGGTCGAGCCGTTCGGCCGCCAGCGCCACCCGGGTCATGAACCCGAACGCCTCGGAGAAGTCGGCGAACGTGAAGGTGCGGTGCAGCTTGCCGTCGACGACGTCCCAGCCGTCGGGTGGGTTGTCGTGGACGTCGGCCATCTCGCCGAGGGTACTCAGCGAGGCTTGCCGACGGGGTCGGGCCCGCCGCTGCAGATGCCGGTGCGCGTCGCCACCTTGTTGCGGCCGCCTTCCTTGGCCACGTAGAGCCCCTGGTCGGCGAGGTCCAAGAGACGCTCGCCGAGCACGACGTTCGGGTCTGCCTCGGCGCCGGCTCCGTCGCCCGAGCCGCCGGCACCGTCGTCGCCCGTCGCGCCGTTGCCGGCCGTCAACGCCTCGAGCTCGTGGCCGGTGGGCAGCTGGGCGAGGCCGACGGTGATGGTGATCGGGACGTGCGTGCCGTCGGCCGTCTCGACCGGCTCGGCCTCGATGGCGCCGCGGATGCGCTCCATCACGTGCGCCGCCTCGACCTCGTCGGTGTCCACCAGCAGCACGGCGAACTCGTCGCCGCCGAGGCGCGCCACGACGTCGCGCTCGCGCACGCCGTGGGCCAGGCGCTTGGCCACGACGGTCAGGGCCTGGTCGCCGACGGCGTGGCCGTAGGTGTCGTTGACCTGCTTGAAGTAGTCGACGTCGATCTGGGCCGCGCACAGCGGCTTGCGTTCGTCCCCGGCGCTGCGTCGCACCTCGCGCGCCAGGGACTCGCCGAAGACGTGCCGGTTGACGAGACCCGTCAGGGCGTCGACGTTGGCCCGCTGCGCCAGGCGCGACAGCCGCCGGGACACGAGCCGCACCAGCGGCATCGCCAGCACGACCACGGCCAGGCCGACGGCGACGGCGATCAGCGCCGTCTTGCGTTCGGCCGCCACGATCTCCCCGACGAAGTCCGACTGCGGGGCGGTGATGGCGACGAACCAGCCGAGCGGTTCGCTCAACGGGGCCACGACCACCTGGTACGTCTCGCCGTCGACCTCGAACACCTCCGAGATCTCCTCGGCCGACGGCTGGTCGCCCGCCTCGTCGGCCGCGTCGTCGGCCGACGCCTCCTCGGCGGCCACCGTGCTGGACGTGCTCGTGCTGGTGCTGGACGTGGACGTGCTGGTGCTCGACGTGGTGGACGTCTCGAGCTCACCCGCCTGGCGCAGCGCCTCGTAGCCGCCCTGGGTGACCGGGTCGTCGAGCTCGCCGATCCGGGCGTTGCGCACGTCGGAGCCGGACGAGGTGATCACCTTCTCGGGCAGCGGGTGCGCCACGAGGGTGCCGTCGTCGGTGAGCAGGATCGCCCGACCGTTCTCGGACACGTCGATGGCACCGACGACCTGGGACAGCTCCGACAGGCCGAGGTCGAGGCCCACGACCCCGGCCACGGCCCCGTCGCGCAGGACGGGCGTGGCGGCGGTGACGCCGGGCTCCTCCGTCGTGACGAAGACGTACGGGTCCGTCCACACGCTGGCCTCGGCGGCGGCGGCGTCCGCGTACCAGACCCGCTGGCGAGGATCGAAGGTGGTGGCCGGCTCGGTGGCGGTGGCGACGACGGCGCCTGCGCGGTCCCGCCAGGTGTAGGACTCGGTACGGGTGCCGGCGGCGTCGATCTCGATGATCCAGGTCCGCGTCTGGGCGTCCGGGTGGTCGGTGACGTCGCGGTCGACGTAGACGAGGCTGCCGTCGGCCCGGCCGAGGAACATGGCGTAGGTGCCGTCGTCGAGCGTGACGTTGGTGCGGAACAGCTGCTCGATGGCGACGTCGTCGTCGAACCCGAGGGTGCCGATCGTCATGAGCCCGGCCGCCTGCTCGGCGACCATGCCCTGCGCCTCGAGCCGCTCGGAGGCCTGGTTGGCCGCCGACGTCGCCTGCAGGTCCATGAGCTGGCTCATCTGGTCGACCAGCGCCGGGCGGGTGATGAGCGCGCCGCCGATGATGATCGTCAGCACCGTGACGGCCTGCATGGCCAGCAGCGCAGCGATGAATCGGACGCGGAACTGCCGGCTCATGGCTGCTCAGTCTGGCGTCGCTGCCCACCGACGTGCAGCATCGGCGCACGAACGCGCCTGGCGACGGGCGACGGTACGGTCCGGCCCATGACCGCGCACCCCGCCGATTCGCCGACGCCGCCCGGACACGACCTGGAGCTGGCGCACCCGACCGTCACCGACGGACCCGTGCTGCACGAGCTGGCGGCGGCCGCCGGCGGCCTCGACGTGAACACCCGCTACGCCTATCTGATCTGGGCGCGGGACTTCGCTCGCACCACCGTGATCGCCCGGCGCGGCGGCGAGCCGGTCGGCGCCATCACCGGCTACCGCCGCCCCGACGCCGACGACACGCTGTTCGTGTGGCAGGTGGCGGTCGACCCTTCGGCCCGCCGCCGAGGCGTGGCGGCGGCGATGCTGGCGTGGTTGGCGGGGCGTCACGTCGAGGGGGGCGGACGGTGGGTCGAGGCCACGGTCACCCCGTCCAACGAGGCGTCGCGGCGCCTGTTCACCCGCTTCGCCGACGACGCGTCGGCACCGGTGGCGTGGTCCGCGCTGTTCGGCGCCGACGAGCTCGGCGACGGCCACGAGCCCGAGGAGCTGGTGCGCATCGGCCCGCTGCGCTGACCCGCCCGGACGGGCGCCGCGGATGGGGCATCGTTGCGACAAGCGGGTCAGGTGGTTATGGTCGAACGGACAAACACGTCGGGGTGAGAGGCCTCGACGGCGGTGTTGCCGCTGACCGGCATTCGGTCGTCTGGCATCCTGTGGCCGCGTCGGCGAGGTCGACGGTCCGGTGCGGGGGCCGTGCGACCCGACCGTGGTCGTCCTCCCCACGACGTGGTGGGGTCTCGCCCGGATGTCGTGAGGTCAGGCCCGGGGCGTGGTTGCCGCGGGCGTGCGCCGTGCGACCCGGGAGGGAACCCGACATGCAGACCCACGCCTTCGAGGCGCTCGAGAGCAACGTGCGCAGCTACTGCCGCGGTTGGCCGACGGTGTTCGCCACGGCCGCCGGCAGCGAGCTCGTCGACGAGGACGGCCGCACCTACCTGGACTTCTTCGCCGGCGCGGGCACGCTCAACTACGGCCACAACAACCCGGTGGTCATCGAGCCGTTGATCCAGTACCTGCGCGACGGCGGCGTGCTGCACAGCCTCGACATGCACACCGTCGCCAAGCGCAACCTCCTCGAGACGATCGACGACGTGATCCTGCGCCCGCGCGGGCTCGACTACCGCGTCATGTTCCCCGGGCCGACCGGCACCAACGCCGTCGAGGCGGCGCTCAAGCTGGCGCGCAAGGTCACCGGGCGCGAGCACGTGATCTCGTTCACCAACGCCTTCCACGGCATGACGCTCGGGTCGCTGTCGGTCACCGGCAACTCGATGAAGCGCTCCGGCGCCGGCGTGCCGCTGCACTTCGGCACGTCGATGCCGTACTGCAACTACCTCGACGAGGGCTCCAGCCTGCACGTGCTCGAGATGCTGCTCGCCGACA
>JAGQTE010000376.1 GCA_020439175.1 Acidimicrobiales bacterium
CGTCGGAGCTGCTCGCCGAACGGGCCACGACACCCGACGAGGCGCTGGAGCCACCGAACTCGCAGGTCGCGCTCGCCGACCTCGTCGCCGACGTGGTGGCGGAGCTGGGGCCGCGTGCGACGAGCGCCGGTGTCGAGCTCCGCCTCGACCTCGGCGCCACGGATGGCACGGCCGCCGTGCCGCCGGCGCTGCGCGACGTGGCGTTCAACCTCGTCGACAACGCCATCGACGCCGCGGCATCGGAGGTGGTCGTGCGCGTCGGGCCCGGCGCTGCCGAGGCCCTCCTCGTCATCGACGACGGACCGGGGCTGGACGGGAGCAGCGCCCGACGTGCCTTCGAGCCGTTCTTCACGACCAAGGCGGACGGCACCGGCATGGGTCTGGCCATCGCCGATGCCGTCGTGGCGGAGCTGGGCGGCGACGTCACCTACCGGCGCTCCGATGGCCGAACCGTCTTCGCTGTCACGCTGAGTGAGGGGACGGATTCGCAGCGTCACGAGGCGTGACCAAGGTCATGGGTCGAACGTGACTCCCCACATCTTCCCGGCCTGTGATCGAGTTCACATACTGGCCATCTGTGCTCTGCGTCACACGCAGGGTCGGCATCGATGAGTCCAGGGGGTCCTGATGTCGCAACCGTCCACGTCTCGCCGTCGCAGCCGCTTCGCCATCCTGTGCAGCGCCATCGTCGCCGCGCTGGCGCTCCTCGGCGCCACCGCCTCGCCCGCCGGAGCGGCGTACCAGGTCGGCGGGGTGCCCGAGGCGCTGGTGAACTTCGTGTTCAGCCCCAACTCGGTCGCCGGTGCCAACAACTGGAGGTGCAAGCCGACGGCGGCGCACCCGACCCCGGTCGTGCTGGTGCACGCCACCGGCGTCAACCTGGGCACGAACTGGGTGGCCCTGGCACCGATGCTGGCCAACGCCGGCTACTGCGTCTACGCCTTCAACTACGGCATGACCTGGCTGTCGGCCGGGCGGGTCGGCGGCCTGGGCGACATCCGCTCCTCGGCGTCGGCGATGCGCTCGTTCGTGGACCGGGTGCTGTCGTCGACCGGCGCCTCGAAGGTGGACGTGGTGGGGCACTCCCAGGGCGGCATGATGCCGAACTACTACATCAAGTTCCTGGGCGGCGCGAGCAAGGTCCGCACGATGGTCGGCTTGTCCCCGTCGAACCACGGCACCACGCTCAGCGGGGTCGTCACGCTCGGTGCATCGCTGAACCTGATCGGCTTCGCCAACGCCGTGCTGTGGGGCGTCGGGGTGCCGGGCCTGCAGCAGCAGATGGTCGGTTCCAGCTTCCAGAAGACGCTGTTCGGCTCGGGCGACACGGTGCCCGGCCCGCGCTACGTCGTGATCCAGACCAAGTACGACAAGGTCGTCACGCCCTACACCTCCGCCTTCCTGTCGGGCGCCGAGAACATCACGATCCAGGACCAGTGCCCGGCGGACACGGTCGGTCACGTCGGGATGTTCGCCGACGGCCCGACCCTGCAGAACGTGATGAACGAGCTGGGCGCCAACACCCCGGGCTTCCGGGCCACGTGCACCGGCTACGGCCTGCCCCTGTGACGACGGCCGGGCTGCGGCACCGGTCGCAGCGCACGAGAACGCAAGTTGCTACGGTCCCGGTGATCGCGGATCGGGAGGAAACGACGTGAGCGACACCCAGCAAGGCCCCGACTGGTGGATGGCCTCGGACGGCAAGTGGTACCCGCCGCAGGACGCACAGCCCGCAGCACAGCCGAGCCAACCGGTCGGACCGCCGATGGGGCAGCCCATGGGTCAGCCGATGGGTCAGCCGATGTACGGCGCGGCGCCGATCCAGACCAACAACTCCAACGCCACGATCGCGCTCGTGCTGGGCATCGTCGGCATGGTGTTCTGCGGGCTGTTCACCGGCATCCCGGCGATCATCATCGGGTCCAAGGCCCGCAAGGAGATCCGGGAGTCCGGCGGCGCCCAGGGCGGCGACGGCATGGCGCTCGGCGGCGTCATCCTGGGTTGGGTGTCGACGGTGCTGTCGATCATCGGCGTCGGCATCTGGATCATCGCCGTGGTGGCCATCGGCACGACGGCGACGTCGATCGACGGCGACATCAACTCGGACCCGTCCGACGGCGTGTGCAACTTCGACCGCTTCCTTCAGGACCCCGACTGCTGATCGCCGCCGGCGGGTCCACGGTTCGAACCCGGCGCCGTAGATGGGCCAGACTCTTGCGACCCATCCCCGACGCCGAATGAGGAGCCATGGGCTATCAGGTCTGGATCGATCAGGATCTCTGCACGGGTGACGGCATCTGCGCCGAGATCGCGCCCGACGTGTTCGTGCTGCTCGACGACGGGCTCGCCTACGTGAAGGACGGGAGCGGGACCAAGAACGATCCCGGTGGCCCCAAGGGCATCGTCGACGTGCCCGACAACCAGCTCGACGGCGTGATCGACTCGGCCGAGGAGTGCCCCGGCGAGTGCATCTTCATCGAGGTGGCGGGCTGACCCACAGCCGCACGAGGTCGCGCAGGCGATCGATGCCCACCCCCGAGTGGGCGCTCACCCACACGATGTCGCCACGCTCGAGCCCGCAGCCGGCTGCCAGGTCGCGCTTGCGGCGCTCGCGCTTGGCCGAGCGCACCTTGTCGTGCTTGGTGGCGACGACCGTGTGCGGGACCCGGTGCTCGCGCAGCCAGTCGAGCTCGGCGACGTCGAGCTTCGTCGGGCCCACCTCACCGTCGACCAGCACCATCGCCATCATCAGCTCGTCGCGCCCGAGCAGGTAGTCGTCGACCATGTCCTGCCAGGCGGCGCGCTCGGCCTTCGACACCTGGGCGTAGCCGTAGCCGGGGCAGTCGACGACGGTGGCGTCCTCGTCGAGGGCGAAGGCGTTGAGCAGTCGCGTCCGGCCCGGCTTCTTCGACGTCTTGGCGACGTCCTTGCCGCCGGAGAGGGCGTTGAGCAGCGACGACTTTCCGACGTTGGAGCGACCGAGCACGGTCACCTCCGCCCGGGTCGGGGGGAGGTGGTCGAGGTCCGGCGCCGAGGTCAGGAAGCGCAGGCGCAACGGGGGACTGGCCATCAGCCCGTGCCGCGCAGCAGCCGCCCGGCGAGCGCGCCGGTGTGCTCGCCGCCGGAGACGCACACCTCGCCGTTGACGAGCGTGTGCTCGATGCCGTGGGCCCGCTGGATGAAGCGGGCCGCACCGCCGGGGAAGTCGTGGACGATCTCGGGCAGGGGCAGCGCCAGCGCGTCCAGGTCGATGACGTTGACGTCGGCGAAGGCGCCGGGGGCGAGCACGCCCCGCCCGGGCAACCCCACGAGCCCCGCCGTGTCCGAGGTGAGCCGGCGCACGCCCTCCTCGAGCGGGATCAGCCCCCGGTCGCGCACCCAGTGGGCGAGGAAGTAGGTCGGCTGCGAGGCGTCCATGATCTGGGTGGCGTGGGCGCCGGCGTCGGCCAGGCCCATGACCGTGACGGGCGAGGTGATCTGGCGGGCGATGGCGTCCTCGTCGTCGTTCATGACCGGCCAGTTCACGAGCGCTCGACCGTCGGAGGCGTCCATGGCGTCGAGGTAGGCGGCGACCGGTGTCGTGCCGGCGGCGCGGGCGATGGCGGCGACCGAGTCGGCGGCGTCGTAGACGTAGCGGGCGGGCGCGTCCGCCGGCATCAGGTACATCCGCTCGAACGGCTCGACGGCCTTGTCGGCGCCCTCGGCGCAGAGGGCGGCGCGCACCTGCGGGTCGCGGATGGCGGCGAGGCGGCCGGCGAGCGGCAGGGGAGCGATGGCCTGCCACGACGGGAGGTCGTCGACCAGCGTGTTGGCGGCGAAGCTGAACAGCACCCCGACGCTGCGCGGCGTCATCTGCGGCCGCAGCTGCGCCCCGGTGCGGTTGGCCTCCTCCGCCAGGGCCAGCACGCGCAGGTAGTGGTCGCCGAGCGAGCGGATCTGTTGCAGGTTGAACGTGAACGGGCGGCCGGTGGCGCGGCTGAGCTCGGCCATCCACGCCACCTCTTCCTCGACCCGGTCGCCGCTGCCGCGCTCGAAGTTGTACCGGGGTGCCGACTCGAGCACGCCCCGCCCGGCGCGCGCCAGCGGTGCGGCGATGGCGGCGAACTCGTCGGGCTCGGACCAGGTGCCGGGGACGTTGCGGCCGTCGGGCACGCGGTGGAACAGGCTGCGCGACATCGAGTAGCCGAGCGC
>JAGQTE010000377.1 GCA_020439175.1 Acidimicrobiales bacterium
CGAGCGCGGCGACGCGCTCGTCGTGCTCCTCCAGCGCCGCCGCACGCTGGCGCAACTCCTCGCGCACGGCGATGACCTCGACGAGATCGGCGCCGTAGCGCTTCATCAGCTCTCGCAGGACCCGACGCCGCTCACGGACCGCAGCCAGCGTCTCGGGGTCTTCGTCGAGCGTCGCCTCGACGGCGCGGAGCTCGTCACGCAGGTCGGTGAGCTCCGCCTCGACCGCGACGAGCCGGGCCACGAGAGCCTCGAACGGAGACCGACCGTCCAGCGCGCCTCGCGCCTCGCCGAGACGGTCAGCGGCACCACCGTCGCCGAGCGCGGCCAGCGCCGCGCCCGCAGCTTCGCGGTGCGCTGCCACGTCGCCGAGCAGGCGCTCCGTGGCCTCGAGCCGCTCGTCCTCGGCCGGATCGTCCACGCCGGCGTCGTCGAGCTCGCGCAGCTGGAAACGCACGAGGTCGAGCTCGCGCGCCCGGGCCCGAGCGTCACCGCCCAGGGCGGCGAGCTCGTCGTCCACCGCCCGGCGGGCCTCCCGGGCCTCGATCAGCGGTGCCACGTCGACGGCGCCGAAACGATCGAGCGAGCGGCGTTGTGCCGTGCGGTCCAACAGCGACTGGTGGGCGTGCTGCCCGTGGAGGTCGACCAGCCTACGCCCCAGATCGGCCAGGGTGGCGACCGTGCACATGGCGCCGTCGTGATAGGCACGGCTGCGCCCGGCGCGCGTCAGCACCCGCCGGAGGACGACCTCGGTCCCGTCGAGCTCGAAGCGCCCTTCGACGACCGCTTCGTCGGCACCGGCTCGGATCATGCCGGCATCCGCCCGGCCGCCGACGAGCAACTCGATCGCCTCGACGATCATCGTCTTGCCGGCGCCCGTCTCGCCGGTGAGCGCCGTCATGCCCGGACCGAGCACGACCCGGGCCTCATCGATCACCCCGAGGTCGCGCACCCACAGCTCGATCAGCACCACGTCACCGATCGCTGAGGCGGAACTTGGTCTTGAGGATCCCGGTCGAGCTCGTCGGCGTGAACCGCGCCAGGCGCACGATCCGCTCGGACGCGGTGGCGGTCACCGACCCGCCGACGCCCACCTCGCCCACCTGGCGTCCATCGACCGTGATGCTGGCCGGCCGACTGCCCGCCACCCGCAGGTCGATCCGCGCCTCGGGCTCGAGGACCACGCTGCGATCGAACAGCATGTGCGGCGAGACCGGCGTGACCAGCAGCGCACGGAGCGTCGCCGCCAGGATGGGCCCGCCGGCGGAGAAGGCGTACGCCGTCGATCCGGTCGGCGTGGCGACGATCAGCGCATCCGCCTCGTACGGCGTGAACGGCGTGCCGTCGATCCCCACCTCGACCCGAACCGTCTGGCCGCTGCGGGTCTTCTCCACCACCACCTCGTTGAGGGCACGCAACGACACGGCGCCATCCGCCAGCTCGATGCCGACGTCGAGCAGCATCCGGTCCTCGAGGCGATGGTGCCCGGCGAGGAAGGCAGCCAGGGCGTCGGTCACGCCGTCGGGCTCGACGTCGGCGAGGTAGGCGAGGGTGCCGAGGTTCACGCCGATGACCGGCGTGCGGGCGCCGTCGAGCAACGCCACCGTCTGCAGGATGGTCCCGTCGCCGCCGAGCGAGATGACGGCGTCCACGTCGCGCAGGTCGGCGACGTCCACGCCGTCGCCCGCTCCGACGCGGCCGGCGTCCTCGTGGAGCAGCACGACCCGCAGGCCCTGCGCCGTCGCCCAGGAGATGATGCGCCGCGCCGTCACGACGACGTCGTCGCGGTCGGGCCGCAGGACCAGGCCGAACGTGGCGCTCACCGCGACGCCTCCCCGTCGGCCGTCGCATCCTCGACCGCGGCATCGATCAGCCGGTCGATCGCCGTCTCGTCGGCCCGCTCCCCCGGCCGGCCCCACGCCAGGAACTCGACGTTGCCCTCGGCTCCTCGGATCGGCGACGGCATGACCCCCATCATGGTGGCCCCTGCGGCGCCGAACGCGGCAATGACGTCTGCGACGGCCTCGCGCCACACCTCCGGGTCGCTGATCACGCCGCGCCCACGGTCCACCTCCCGCCGGCCCGCCTCGAACTGGGGCTTGATGAGCACGACCACCCACCCACTGGGCGCCGTGGCGCCCACCAGGTGCGCCGCCACCAGGCGCAGCGAGATGAAGGACAGGTCGGCGACCACGGCACCGAACGGCGCGCCCAGCGCCACGAGGTCGGCGTCACGGAGGTTGGTGCGCTCGTGGACCGCCACGCGCCGGTCCGCACGGAGACGCTCGTGGAGCTGGCCGTACCCGACGTCGAGCGCCACCACCGACGCCGCACCGTGCTGGAGCAGGCAGTCGGTGAACCCACCGGTCGAGGCGCCGGCATCGAGCGCCCGCACGCCGACGGCCGAGAGCTCGAATCGCTCCAGCGCCGCCTCGAGCTTGTGCGCACCGCGGCCCACGTAGCGGTCCGGAGCACCGAGGACCACGATCGGCTCGGCGGCGTCGACCAGGCGTGCCGCCTTGGCTGCGGGCGCTCCGCCGACGAGCACCTCACCGGCGGCGATCAACTCGGCGGCCCGCGCCCGACTCGGGGCGAGGCCGCGGCGGACGAGCTCCGCGTCGAGGCGGCGTCGTCCGCTCAGGACGAGGGCGCGGCCTTCTTCGAGGCCTTCGACGCCTTCTTGGCCGTCGTGGCCGTGCCGCCCGCCTTCTTCGTCGCCTTCGTGGCGGTCGTCGCCTTCTTGGCCGTCGTCGCCTTCTTCGTCGCCTTCGTGGCGGTCGATGCCTTCTTGGCGCCGCCCGCCGACCCACTCAGCGCCTCGATCTTGCGCTCGAGCCGGACGATGTCGGCCTTGGTCGCCAGGCCGGCGTTGGCGATCTGGGCCCGGATCTCGGTGTCGATGCCGGCGAGCAGCTTCTCGGTGTTGCGCCGCGAACGGTCGACGGCCTCCTGCGCCAGACGTTGCGCCTGCTCCACCTGGTCCTGCGCCGCAGTCGTGAGCTCGTTGACGAGCGCCTCGAGCCGCTCGGCTGCCTTCGAGCCGACGTCCTTGCCGGTTTCGAGGACGTCCTTGCCGGCGTCGAGGGAGCGGTTGATCAGATCGCGCTGGGCCATGGGGTGAAAAGCTATGGCCGAGCGGCGCCGGCCACCAAGCCCACGGCTCGGCTCGGTGCCGCTGCACGAGCCTGAACCTTCGGTAGCGTCGTCAGGTGCCTTCCGCACGGTTCTCCCGCAGACGATTCATGGCGCTCGGCGTCGCGACGGGCGCCGCAGCCGCGCTCGGCGGCTGCGCGTTCGAGGAGCCCGTGCGGGCCCGTCCGATCACCAAGGCGCAGATCAGCTACGGCCTCGACCCACTCCAGAGCGGCGTGCTGCGGGCGGCGAAGCACGTGCCGCAACAACACGTCGTCGTCCTGCTGCACGGGGGCTACTGGCGCACGGGATGGGACCGCTCGGCCATGGAGCCGTTGGCCGAGGACCTCGCTCGGCGCGGGTGGGCGACGTGGAACATCGGCTACCGCCGTGTCGGCGATCCCGGCGGCGGCTGGCCGGGCACCCTCGAGGACGTGGCCGCCGGCATCGACCACCTGGCGACGCTGCAGGCCGAGCACGACCTCGACCTGTCGAAGGTCACCGTGATCGGCCACTCCGCCGGCGCGCAGCTGGCGTTCTGGGCCGCAGCCCGCAAGCACCTGGGCGCCGGAGCGCCCGGTGGCGCACCGGCCGTGTCGCCTGCAGCGGCCATCAGCTTGTCGGGCGTCCTCGACCTCGCGGCCGCAGCCCAGGTCACCGCGTTCGACGGCGGGGAGCTGGCGGCGAGCACCCAGGCGTTGCTCGGCGGCGCGCCCGACCAGGTGCCCGACCGGTACCAGATGGCCTCACCGATCGACCTCGTACCGCTGGCCGTCCCCCAGCTGCTGTTGCACGGCTCGGGTGACGCCAAGGTCCCGGCCGACCAGAGCCGCCTCTACGGCGAGCGCGCCGGACAGGTCGGCGACGCCATCGCCTTCGTCGAGCTGCCCGACGTCAACCACTTCGACGTGATCCTGCTCGACCGCGTCTGGTGGAGCGAGGTGCTGCGGTGGCTGCCCGACGCCCTCGGCAGCCCGCCGTAGCGGTCACGACCCGCCGAGCAGCTCCACGGCCAGTGCCGCGAGGTCGGGCGCCACGATCGCCGGCGTCGGCTCGACCGGCAGGTCCGACGCGGCGGTCACCCCGCTGAGCACCAGCCCGAACGGCCACCCCAGCGTCGTGGCGAAGCCGCCGTCGGTCGACGGGCGGTCGCCGACCATGATGCCGTCGGTCCCGAGCCGGTCGCGCACCAACGCGGCCATCGGCTCGTGCGGCTTGCCCGCGATGCGCGGTGTCTGCTCCGACGCCGTGACGACGGCTGCCAGCAACGCACCCCCGCCGGGCAGCGGTCCGTCCGGTCCGGGATAGGTCGGATCGTCGTTGGTCCCGATCAGCTCGGCGCCGCCGCGCACGGCGGTGACGGCGATGCGGAGCCGGTCGTAGTCGAACGCCCAGTCGAACCCGACCAGCACCACATCGGCCGGTCCCTCCGGGACGACCTCGACGCCACGCGCCGTCAGCGCTTCGACGATCCCCGGGCCGCCGCACACGACGGCGCGGGCACCGGCCGGCACGAGCGTGGCGGCGGCCTGGGCCGAAGTGAGGACACCACCATCGGGTTCGACCCCCATGGCGCGGAGCTTGGACTCGACCGTCTCGACCGTGGCGTAGCTGTTGTTCGTGACGAACCCGACGCGCCGCCCGGCCCGGCGCAGCTGCGCCACCGCCTCGGCGGCACCCGGGATGGGCTGGGCATCGAGCCACAGCACCCCGTCGAGATCGAGCGCGACAGCGGTGGGCATCGCGGCATCGTAGGCACGGTCGTGGGCCGCGGACGGCATCTGCTAGGAATGCCGCCGTGCCACGATTCGACCCGTTCCCCGGCCTGCGCTACGACCTGGCGTCCGTCGCCATCGCCGACGTGACCGCACCGCCGTACGACGTGATCGACGGCACGGATCGGGCCTCGCTGCTGGCCCGGCACCCCGACAACATCGTGCGGGTCGATCTGCCGAACCCGGACGGCATCGACGGCGACGAGCCCTACCTCGAGGCCGCGGCCGTGCTCGACCGCTGGCGCGACGACGGCCTGCTCGGCACCGACGCGCCGAGCTTCTACGGCTACCGGATGGAGTACACGGCGCCCGACGGCACGCCCCGCCACACGACAGGGGTCGTCGGCGCGCTGGAGCTGTCCCGCCCCGGCGAGGGGGGCATCCTCCCGCACGAGCACACGACGCCCAAGGCCAAGAGCGACCGCCTCAACCTCCTGCGGGCCACCCGGCTCAACCTGTCATCGGTCTGGGGGCTGTCGCCGGCGAGCGGTCTCACGACGCTCATCGAACCGGTCGACGAGCGGGTGACCACCTGGTCCGACGACGACGGCGTCACCCACAGCGCCTGGGTGATCGCCGACGCCGACCGCCAGGCCGCCATCGCCGCCGCGGTCGGGGCGCATCCGGTGGTCATCGCCGACGGCCATCACCGCTACGAGACGTCGCTCGCCTACCGGGACGAGCGTCGCGAAGCCGGCGACCCGGGCGGATCCGAAGCGGTCATGACCTGGATCGTGGAGTTGGCCGACGAGCAGTTGACGGTGCTGCCCATCCACCGCCTGTTGGTCGGGGTCGGTGACGACGTGTCGCTGCCCGACGCGCTGGCGCCGTGGTTCGAGGTGCGCCCCGCACCGCCGATCGACGACGGCATCGCCGCGCACCAGGCGGAGGCCGGCTGCCTGGTCCTGGTCGAGCGCGACCGGTGCTGGGACCTCGTCCCACGCCCGGACGCCTTCGACGGCGTACGGGACCTCGACTCGAGCCGCCTCGACGCCGCACGGTCCGGCCTCGGGCCACACGACGTCATCTACCAGCACGGCGTGGAGCACGTCATGGCGCGCGTGGCATCGGGTCAGGCCCGTGCCGGCGTCCTGCTGCGGCCGGCGACGGTGGCGCAGATCCTCCGGATCGCCGACGGCGGTGAGCGCATGCCCCCCAAGACGACGTTCTTCCACCCCAAGCCCCGCACCGGGGTGGTGCTGCGCTCGATCAGCTGACGGTCCAGGTGGCGCCCGACAGCAGGAGCTGCTGCAGGTCGCCAGGGCCGGCCTTGGCCTGCGCCGCCGCGATCTGGGCGCTCGCCTGCTCGGCGTACTCGGGGCGCTCCACGGCGCGGAACACCCCGATGGGGGTCGGCGTGTGCGGACCGCTGGCCAGGCGCGAGAGCTGGAAGGCAAGGCCAGGGTCGGTCTCGTCGTGCACCAGGATGGCGTCCTCACCGACCTCGGCCACCTCGACGATGCGCAGCTTGCCGTCGGCGCCGGCGGTGACGCCGTGCTCGCCGTCGGCACCGAAGCGCACGGGCTGGCCGTGCTCGAGCGGGATGAGCATGTCGGCGCGGTGCGCCTTGGCGGTGATCTCCTCGAAGGCCCCGTCGTTGAAGACGTTGCAGTTCTGGTAGATCTCGACCACCGACGCCCCGTTGTGGGCGTGTGCCCGGCGGAACATCTCCATCATGTGGGCGCGGTCCATGTCGTGGGTGCGTGCGACGAAGGTGGCTTCGGCGCCGATGGCCAGCGAGATCGGGTTGAACGGCGCCTCGATGGAGCCGAACGGGGTCGACTTCGTCACCTTGCCGGTCTCCGACGTCGGCGAGTACTGGCCCTTGGTCAGCCCGTAGATCTGGTTGTTGAACAGCAGGATCGTCACGTTGATGTTGCGGCGCAGCGCGTGGATCAGGTGGTTGCCGCCGATCGAGAGCATGTCGCCGTCGCCGCCGATGACCCAGATGTCGAGATCGGGACGCGCCATGGCGAGCCCGGTGGCGATCGCCGGCGCCCGTCCGTGGATCGAGTGCATGCCGTAGGTGTTCATGTAGTACGGGAAGCGGCTGGCGCAGCCGATCCCGGACACGAACACCGTGTCCTCGCGCCGCACGCCCAGCTCGGGCATCAGCAGTTGCACGGCGGCGAGGATGGAGTAGTCCCCGCAGCCGGGGCACCAGCGAACCTCTTGGTCGCTGGACCAGTCCTTGCGGGTCGTCGGAGGTGCGACGTCGGTCATCGGTGGGACCTCGGATTTCGTCGTTCGTCGGGGCGGATCAGCGGTCGAGCTCGGCGAGGATCGCCTGCTCGAGCTCGCCGGCGGTGAAGGGCACGCCGCGCATCTTGTTCACGGAGCGGGCGTCGACCAGGTACTCGGCACGCAGCAGCTTGGACAGCTGGCCGAGGTTCATCTCGGGGACGAGCACCTTCGGGTAGCGGCGCAGGACCTCGCCGAGGTTCTCGGGGAACGGGCTCAGGTGGGTGATGTGCGCCTGTGCGACGCGCCGGCCCTTGGCTCGGACCCGATCGACGGCGCCCGAGATGGCACCCCACGTCGATCCCCAGCCGACCACGAGGATCTCGGCGTCCTCGTCGCCACGGATCTCCTGGTGCGGGATGTCGTCGGCGATGCCGGCGATCTTGTCGGCACGCAGGTGGGTCATGTGCTCGTGGTTCTCGGGCGAGTAGCTCACGTTGCCGGAGCCGTCCGCCTTCTCGAGGCCGCCGATGCGGTGCATGAGCTCGGGCGTGCCCGGCAGGGCCAGCGGACGCGCCAGGGTGTCGGGATCACGCAGGTACGGGAGGTAGACGGGGTTGCCCTCGTCGTCGCTGCCGTTCGGCCCGGTGGCGAACGCCATCGGGAACCGGGGCAGGTCCGCCACGTCGGGGATGCGCCACGGCTCGGTGCCGTTGGCGAGGTACCCGTCGGTCAGCAGGATCACCGGGGTGCGGTACTTGAGCGCCAGGCGGGCCGCCTCGATCGTCATGTCGAAGCAGTTGGCCGGGCTGTAGGCGGCGATGATCGGCAGCGGCGACTCGCCGTGGTGGCCGTAGAACGCCAGCATCAGGTCGGACTGCTCGGTCTTGGTGGGCAGCCCGGTCGAGGGGCCGCCGCGCTGCACGTCGACGATGATCAGCGGGAGCTCGAGGTTGATGGCGAGACCGATCGTCTCGGCCTTGAGGTCCATGCCCGGTCCGCTCGTGGTGGTCACCGCCAGGTGGCCGCCGTAGGCGGCGCCGAGGGCCGAGCCGATGCCGGCGATCTCGTCCTCGGCCTGCAGGGTGCGCACGCCGAAGTTCTTGTGCTTCGACAGCTCGTGCAGGATGTCGCTGGCCGGGGTGATGGGGTACGAGCCCAGGAACAGCGGCAGCTCGCTCAGCTGGCTCGACGCGATGAGTCCCCAGGCGACGGCGACGTTGCCGGAGATGTTGGTGTAGGTGCCCGGCGGCTGCTCGGCAGGCTTGACCACGTACGGATGGTCGAAGAGCTCGGCGGTCTCGCCGAAGGCGTGGCCGGCCTTGAAGGCGGCGATGTTGGCGTCGCGCACCAGCTCCTTGCCGGCGAACTTGGCGTTGATCCAGTCGATGGTGGGCTGGACCGGCCGCGTGTACATCCACGAGATCAGGCCGAGGGCGAAGAAGTTCTTCGAGCGCTCGGCGTCGCGCGGCTTCACGCCGAGCGCCTCGCAGGCGCCCTTGGTGAGGCTCGTCATCGGCACCTCGTAGACGGTGTAGCCCTTGAGCGTCACACCGTCGGTGAGCGGGTTCTCGTCGTAGCCGGCCTTGGCGAGGTTGCGCTCCTCGAAGGCGTCGGTGTTGATGATCACCGTGCCGCCCGGCTCGAGCTTGTCCAGCTCGCTCATCAGCGCCGCGGGGTTCATGGCAACGAGCACGTTGGGCGAGTCGCCCGGCGTGGTGATGTCGTGATCGGAGATGTGCACCTGGAAGGCCGACACGCCGAACACGGTGCCGGCAGGAGCGCGGATCTCGGCGGGATACTCGGGCAGCGTCGCCAGGTCGTTGCCGAGCAGGGCGCTGGCGCTGGTGAAGCGGTCTCCGGTGAGCTGCATGCCGTCGCCGGAGTCCCCGGCGAAGCGGATGATGACCCGGTCGAGCTCGACCGGTGTGCGCTCGGCGATGTCGGACACGCAAACCCCTTTGTCGTCGTGTCGTGTTGTTCGAGGGCCCGCCGCAGCTGCCCTCCCGGGCCTCGTGCGAAGGCCGCTGGCCACTCTATCGCCGACGTCGCGCGGACCCGAACCACCCTCTGAACGCGACGGAGGGAGGCACGATGGCCTCCCTCCGTGTTCAGTCCTGGTCGACCGTCAGGCGACGGTCACGCCCTCGTCCAGGTAGACGTCCTGGATGGCGTGCAGGAGCTCGATGCCTTCATCGGTGGGCTTCTGGAACGCCTTGCGGCCCGAGATGAGCCCGCAGCCGCCGGCACGCTTGTTGATGACGGCGGTGCGCACCGCCTCCTCCAGGTCGCCGGCGCCGCTCGAGGCACCACCGCTGTTGATGAGGCCGATCTCGCCCATGTAGTTGTTCACGACCTGCCAGCGACACCAGTCGATCGGGTGCTCCTTCACGAGGTCGCCATAGATCAGCTTGGAGGTCTTGCCGAACTTGACGGCGTTGTAGCCGCCGTTGTGCGTCGGCTGCTTCTGCTTGATGATGTCCGCCTCGATGGTCACGCCGATGTGGTTGGCCTGCCCGGTGAGGTCGGCCGCGTCCTCGTAGTTGACGCCGTCGACCTTGAAGTCGCCGTTGCGCAGGTAGCACCACAGCACGGTGAACATGCCGAGCTCGTGCGCCCGGTAGAAGGCTTCGGCCACCTCGACGATCTGGCGGCGGCTGTCCTCGGAGCCGAAGTAGATCGTGGCGCCGACGCCGGCGGCGCCGAGGTCCCACGCCTGCTCGACGGAGCCGAACATCGTCTGCTCGTACTTCTCCGGGTAGGTCAGCAGCTCGTTGTGGTTGAGCTTGACGATGAACGGGATGCGGTGGGCGTACCGGCGCGACGTGAGGCCGAGCACGCCGAACGTCGTGGCGACGGCGTTGCAGCCGCCCTCGATGGCCAGCTCGACGATGTTGCGCGGGTTGAACAGCTTCGGGTTCGGCGCGAACGACGCCGCACCGGAGTGCTCGAGGCCCTGGTCCACCGGGAGGATCGACAGGTACCCCGTGTTGGCGAGGCGGCCGTGGCCGAACATCGACTGCAGGTTGCGCAGCACCTGCGGGGAGCGGTCGCTTCCGGCGTAGACCCGATCGATGATGTCGGGGCCGGGCAGCGTGAGGTTGTCCTTGGTGACGCCCTCGCAGGTGTAGTCGAGCAGTGCGCTCGCGTCGTCACCGAGCAGCTTGGCGATGTCGGTCATTCGTCTCCTCGTTTCGCTTCGTTGCGGAACACCGGCCCATCACCCTAGGCGAGGGTCCGCAGGTGCTCGGAACCCCGCCCTCAGCGCAGCGCGCGCGCCCGCTCGACCACATCCGCGAGGTCGGGGTCTTCGGCGGCCAGCCAGGCGAACAGCTCCCGCGCCCGCGGGACGGCGCCGGCGCGCTCATAGAGGTCGGCGAGGGCGTACGCCCGTCGGAGGTGATGCTCCCGGGGACGCTTCGGGCGGATGGTGCCG
>JAGQTE010000378.1 GCA_020439175.1 Acidimicrobiales bacterium
CCCCAACGCCATCACCATCGACTGGGGCCCGTCGAACCGGTGCGACCTCGGCTTCAACCCGGCGAGCTACTACCGCGACGCCACCATCGCCGGTGTCGACTTCATCAACGGGCCGACGGCGCTCGAGCTGTCGCAACCGCACAACCAGAGCGAGGTGCAGACGGCCGTCGCCATCCAGGGCCTGGCGAACAAGACCGACCAGGAGTACTTCGACTTCCTGGCCGGCCACAACCATGACGGCTCCGGCGGCCACGACGCCCACACCGGTCCGTCGGCCTGGAAGGCGATCACCGACCAGGCGACGTGCACGAAGCTCGCCGAGCAGCTCGTCGTCGCCCGCGGCGTGGCCAAGAAGTACCCCACGGCGCGCGACGCCATCGCCGCCGGCTACGAGCAGGTCACGCCCTACATCCCGGGCATCGGCGGCCACTACATCAAGGGCGAGTACCTCGACGAGGTGTGGGAGGTCGACAAGCCCGAGATGCTCCTCTACGACGGCGACACCCCCGACGCCCACGTCATCGGGCTCAGCTACGAGATCGTGCACTACGGCCCCGTCGAGCCCGACGTCGGCTTCGCCGGCCGCAACGACCACTACCACCGGCACGAGACGCTCTGCTTCAAGAACGGCATCACCATCGGTGACTCGTCGATGACCAAGGAGCAGTGCGAGGCGCTCGGCGGCAAGATCCAGGACGGCAAGCACCTGTGGATGAGCCACGCCTGGGTGGTGCCCGGCTGCGAGAGCCCGTGGGGCATCTTCTCGGGGATCAACCCGGTCCTGGTGTTCGGCCTCGACGGCGGTCCGGGCTGCGCCACGTCGTCGGTGAAGCCGCGCTACGACCTGCGCCCACCGGTCCCGCCGCCGGCGCCGTACTCGGTGGCGGCGGTGCCGCCGCTGTGGCTCGTCCCGCCGACGGCGATGGCAATCATCGAGCGTCGCCGCCGCAAGCAGCGCGCCACCCGCTAGATCGACGGCGGTCCGGCGGGCATCGACAGCGGGTCGATGTCGGCCGCGGCATCCGCCGACGCGGCTGCGGCGTCGGCATCGACGGCCTCGCCGTCCGCCTCCGCCTTGGGGAGGCGGAAGCGCGCCGCACGCGCCGCTTCGTCCGCCTGCAGCTTGGCCATCAGCCGGTCGGCCACGGCGGCGTCGGGCTCGGGCAGGCGGTACGCCGCGACGGTGACCGCCGGCAGGTCCAGGCGGTAGTCATGGCCGGTGGCCCGGAACACGCCAGGCACCGGGTTGGTGGCGTTCACCGTGTCGACGATCGTCTGGTAGCCGGTGAGCATCGGGATGAAGTGCTGCTCGCGCGGCACGGTGGGCCGGCGCGGCGACTCCGCCAGCCACGGGGGCTCGCGCAGCAACAGGTCGACGTTGATGCGCCGCACCGGATCGTTGTCGTGGCTGAGGAGCACGGTGCGGAGGCGCTCCCTCGCCGCGGGAGCCAGCGCCTCGATCTGCTCGATGCCGTCGACCTCGATGGCCGTGCCGTCCTCGATCGCCCCACCGGGTGCCAGGGCCTCGCGCAACCACCCGCTGTAGAAGGGCGTGCCGACCCACAGCGCGGCATCGACCCCGAGCTCGTCGAGGCCGCCCGTGCCCTTGTGCAGGAAGGCGTCCTGTCCGGCCCAGGCGCCGAGGCTCTCGCCGTAGACGACGACGCGCGGTCGCCGAGACGTCGGCCGTTCGGCCAGCGCGTCGCGGATGCCCTCGAGGAGCAGCCGCAGGTGGTGGCCGCCGTCGCGCGCCCGCTGGATCGACAGCAGCGACGGCAGCCGCTCGTACTGGATGGCCACGCCGGCGCTGTCGCCGGCGAGCAGGTAGTCGGCGACCTCGAACGGGATGGTGTTGACCCAGCCGTTGCCCGGTGGGCACCCGACGATGAGCAGGGACCGGTCGTAGGCGCCGGTGCGCTCGAGCTCGGCCAAGGCCAGCGCCACCCGCTCGGGTGCGTGCTTGGCGTGGTCGAAGCCGACGTAGATGCGCACCGGCTCGGCGACGGCGGGCCGTCCGGTCACCTCGGCGATGTCGTCGGCCGACGGGCGGTCACCGATGAAGCGGCGCCCCTCGCGTCCGGTCCGGGCGTAGCTCAACGGCGAGGCGGCGCTGGCCGAGCACGCCGCTGACGTCGGCGGGTCGTCGTAGCCCGGATCGAGCACCCGGTTGTACAGCTCCATGCCCTTGACGAAGGTGTCGGCGAAGGCGGTGCCGATGCCGATCCACACGCCGGTGGCACCGGCGAGGCCGAGGATCTTCGCCGGGGTCTCGGGGACACCGATGCGCCGCGACAGCAGTCGGGCCGCCGCATCGCCGCTGTAGCGGAAGCCGTTGACGAGCGCCGCCAGCGCCGCGGCGACGCTCACGGACTGGGCGACGGCCGGCAACGCCTTGGGCGGCGGCCCGTCGTACTCGTCACGATGCTGCAGCTGGGCCTTGATGGCGAAGCCGACGCGCACGCCACCGGCGGTCACCGCCCCGGCCCCGAGCACGGCGCCGGCGCGCACCGGGTGCTTGGCGGTGCGGACGAACTCGACGGCGGCCGACGCCACGGATCCGGCCACGACCGCTTCGGCGCCGGCGCGCATCGCCGGGCGCCACAGGCGCTCGCCCTCGCGGTCGCGCAGGAAGGCCAGCACGGCGCCGGCGGCCGCGGCGTTGGCGCCCAGCGCGGCGATGCGGGGGAGACCTTCACGACGCGCCAGGGTCTTGCCCCAGCCGTAGGACGCCGAGCCGGCGGCGAAGCCCGTGGCGGCCGAGGCGCCCGACACCATCGCCTGGTGCACCGTCGAGCGCGGCATCAGCGACGGCCAGAACGACTCGACCACGGCGGCGGAGCCGAGCAGCACCCCGGACCACACGTCGGGGCGGAACACCCACTGGTCCTGGCGGGACCACACCCGCGTCGCTCGACGGTCCGCCCGGCTCATCCTCGCCATGGCGGGCGAGCCTACCCTTGGCCGATGGCCTGGACCCTCGACGCGCTCGACCGCGCGTGGCACCCGTCGCACTGGCGTCGACCGGCGCCCGAGCCGCACACCGGGTGGCCGTTGCCCGAGCTCGGCCTGGTCGCCGCCATCGCCGGGCTGCACATCGCCGACCACACCGTCATCGACGAGCGACACCACGTGGCCGTGCACCTCGGCACCGCCGCCGGCGCCGTCGTGGCCGCCTTGGCGATGGGTGCCTCGCCCACGGAGCTGGGGTTGCGACGGGACCGAGCCGGCCGGGGCCTGCGCCGGGGTGCCGGGGTGTCGACGGCGCTCACGCTGGGCATCGCCGCCGCGGCGTTGCACCCGGCGACGCGCGGCTACTTCCTCGATGACCGGGTGATGGACGTGTCACGGCGCGAGATCGCCCAGCGATCGCTGGTGCACATCCCGTTCGGCACGGCCGTGTACGAGGAGGTCGTGTTCCGCGGCGTGCTGCTCGGTCTGGCCCTGCGACGGCTGCCGCCGTTGCCCGCAGCGGCGGTGACGTCGGTGCTGTTCGGCTTCTGGCACGTGTTCCCGGCGCTCGCCGACCACGGGGCGAACCCGACGAGCCAAGGCCGTGGCCGCGGCGCCCACGTCGCCGGCACGGTGGTCACCACCGCGCTGGCGGGCATGGCCTTCGCCTGGGAGCGGCTGCGCACGAACAGCGTGGTGGCGCCGGTCATGACGCACGCCACGATCAACGCCGTGACCTACGCCTTGGCTGCGACGGTGGCCGCACGGCACCGACCCGACGGCTCGCCGGCCCCGGCCGACGAGCTCGACGACGAGCTCAGGCGTTCTTCGGGAGGTCCTTGAACGCCGTCGTCTTGTCGTTGTTGGGCTCCTTGGGCAGCCCGAGGACGCGCTCGCCGATGACGTTGTGCTGGATCTCGTCGGTGCCGCCGTAGATCGACGGGCCGGGTGAGAACAGGGCCATCTCGGTGACCATGGCACCGAACGGGTTGGCCCCGGCCGCGGTCAGCGCCTCGCGGCCCGCGCTGTCGTAGGCGTGCAGGGTGGCCTCGGCGCCGAGGATCTGCAGGCCGAGGTCGCGCGACAGCTTCAGGATGCGGCTCATCGACAGCTTGGCGATGTTGCCGATGCCCGGCACGTCGCTGCCGGCCTTCATCCGCAGGTTGGTCATGCGGGCGATCTCGTTGAGCGAGTGCAGCTCCATCAGGCCCTGACGGATCGACGGATCGGTGATCTTGCCGTTGCCCTTGGCCAGCTCGATCAGCAGGTTCTCGGCGGCGCCGAACATCGACGCCGGGCCGCCCTCGCCGCCGCCACCGCCGCGGCGCTTGCCGCTGACGAAGTCGCCGGCGCGCTTGGAGAGGTCGCCGGCGACCGTGCCCGGCGTGGCCAGGCTTCCGGCCGCCGAGCCGCCGCCGGCACCGAGGCCGGCACGCTCGAACGCCAGGGTGGCGTTGGCGACCGCCCAGCCGTTGTTGAGGCCACCGATCATCGCCGAGTCCGGCACGCGGGCCTCCTCGATGAAGACCTCGTTGAACAGCGCCCGGCCCGTCATCTCCTTGAGCGGGCGGATGTCGATGCCCGGCTGGTGCATGTCGATGGCGAAGTAGGTGATGCCCGAGTGCTTGGGGTTGTCGGGCTCGGTCCGGGCGATGAGCATGCCGAGGTCGGCGACGTGGCCGCCCGACGTCCACACCTTCTGCCCGTTGATGATCCACTCGTCGCCGTCCTTGACGGCACGGGTCTGCAGGCCCGCCAGGTCGGAGCCGGCGTTGGGCTCGGAGAAGAGCTGGCACCACGCCTTCTGGCCGGTGACGATCTCGCGCACGTAGAGCTGCTTCTGCTCGTCGTTGCCGTGCATGGCGATGGTCGGGGCCGCCAGCAGCAGGCCCAGGCCGCCGGGCGCACCGAGCGCCCCGAAGTCGGCGATGGCCTTCTGGGCCCGCACGGCGTCGGAACGGTTCAGGCCCTTGCCGAAGGCGTCCGTCGGCAGCGACGGGGCGGCCCAGCCGCTCAGCCCGAGGCGTTCCCACCACTCGGCCACGGTGAGGTCCGGATCCCAGTTCTCCTCGAGCCAGGCGGTGACGGCTTCGACGACGTCGGTGGTCTGCGCGGTGTCGGTCATGGTTCCCCCCGTGAACGGTGCGGACGTTCCGAAGCAACAACTTGACCACACGGTCAAGTTGCCGTGCAAGCCGGTCGGCGTGGGGATCCGGGCAGCGGTCCGGTGCGGAAGTCGCGTCGCCTGCGACGCGACTTCCGCACCAGAACGATCAGATCATGGCGTGGTGGCTGATCTCGGGGTGCGAGCGCTGGAAGGCCACCAGCGTCGGGAGGTAGTCGACGAGGCGCGGGCAGCTGATGCCGTGCGTCTCGAGGTCCGCCGAGGCGTTCGTCGTCAGGTAGTGCGTGGGGTGGCTGAAGTAGTCGATGGCGTCGGACGGGATGCGCAGCAGGTCGTGCACGCCCGGGATCTTCTCGACGGCGAACTTGGCCAGCCCGCGGCTGATCGGCACCTTCACGATGCGCTTGTCGGTGGCGGCACCCATGGCGTCGAGCAGCTCGTCGACGGTCAGGGGCTTGGGGTCGGCCAGCTGGTACACCCGGTCCTTGGACCGGTCATCACCCGACAGCGCGGCGATGGCGTCGACGACGAAGTCGCGTGGCACGACGTTGAACCGGACCGCCGTCGGGTCACCGATCACCGGCATGACCGTCAGGCGCAGCTTCTGGCGCAGCAGCCATTGGGTGGCGAAGTACGGGCCGTCGAACTTCTGGGTCTGGCCGGTCGTCGAGTCCCCCACCACGATCGCCGGGCGGTAGATCGACGTGGGCATGCCCCCGCGCATCCGCTCGGCGACGGCCACCTCGGCGAGGAACTTCGTCTCCTCGTAGAAGTTGTTGAAGCGCTGCCCGACGTCGAGGTCGCTCTCGGCGAACGGTCCGGCGTAGCGACCCGACACGTAGCAGGTGCTGACGTACTGGTGGCGGGTCAGGCCGGGCGCCGACTCGGCGAAGCGCAGGACGTGCTCGGTGCCGACGACGTTGATGCGCATCCCGACGTCGCGAGGCACGGCGAGGTCGTAGACGGCGGCCAGGTGCCACACCTCGGTGACGTCGGCGGCGAGGCGCGCCGGGTCGTCGAGGCCGAGGTCCTCGACCGTGATGTCGCCCTCGACGAGCTCGATGCGTCCCTCGAGCGACGCGTCGGCGGCGACGAGCTCGTCTACGCGGGTCCGGGCCAGGTCGGCGAACTTGGCCTGGACCAGGCAGACCGCCCGGAGCTCGGGGTCCCGAGCGAGCACGCGGGGGAGGAGCTGGACGCCGAGGAAGCCGGGGAAGCCGGTGAAGAACGCAACTGCCATGGGCGCCAGCCAAGCCCGCCGCCGTCGCAGCGTCAAGGGGACGAGGTCCCGGCGCGGTGTAGCGTCGCCGATCGTGATCGTGCGGGTTGGCCAGGGCTTCGACGTCCACGCGTGCAGCGACGACCCGGCCCGGGTGCTCGTGCTCGGCGGTGTGACGTTCCCGGACGAGCGGGGGCTCGTCGGCCACAGCGACGCCGATGTGGTGGCGCACGCTGCCGCCGACGCCCTGCTGGGCGCGGCCGGGTTGGGCGACATCGGCAGGCATTTCCCCGACACCGACGAGCGGTGGGCGGGCGCCGACAGCATCGAGCTGTTGCGCGAGGTGGCGCGCATGGTGCGCGCCGCCGGCTTCGAGCCGGGCAACGTGGACTGCGCCGTCGTGTGCGAGCGCCCGAAGCTGGCGCCCCGTCGTGACGAGATGGAGACCAACCTCGGTGATGCCGTCGGTGCGCCGGTCACGGTGAAGGGCAACCGGGCCGAGCAGCTCGGCGCCATCGGCCGGGGCGAAGGCATCGTCTGCTACGCCGTCGCCGTCGTGACCGGGAGCGAGGCCTGATGCCCACCGGACCTCGCAGCGGACGGGCGAAGGGGCGTGGCTCGGGCGGTCGGGGCCCGTCGACCGGCGGCGGTGGCCGCGGCTCGGGTGCGCGCGGTTCCGGCTCGGGCGGCGGCAGGGCGGCGAGCGGTGGCAAGAGCGGCGCCGGCAAGAGCC
>JAGQTE010000379.1 GCA_020439175.1 Acidimicrobiales bacterium
GCCCGAACCATGGGCCGACTGCGAGCGCGTGCGGGTCACGGCGGCGGCGCTCGCCGACCCGGAGGTCCACGTCGCCGTGCGCGCCGCGTACCTGGCGCGCACGCCGGTCGTGTACGAGCTCGATCCACCCGATCTGGCGCCGACGCCGTGCGTCATCGACGACGAGCTGTGGGAGGTGCCGGTCGACGTCGAGCTCACCGGCGACGCCACCTGGGAGCTGCTGCGGGCCAACGCCGTCGACGGAAGCGACCCGCAGGCACCGACGTGGTGGGCCACCGGCGCCGCCGTGGCCGCCGGAGCCGAGGCCTGCACCGGCGACGCCGCCCCGGGCACGGCCGACGTCGTGCTGGGCGACGGCCGGGCCGCCTGGTGCGACGGCGGACCGTTGCAGGCGTTCGCCCCCGACGAGCCCGTGCCGGGCACCGTCGTCGTCCCGCGGGTCACGCTCGAGCGCGGGCGCCTCGACCCGAACGTCGCCACCGTGCCGGCGCACCTGCACGACGCCCTCGCCCCCGACCAGCTCGCCGCCGTCACCGACCCCCGGCCCCGCGCCCGCATCATCGCCCCCGCCGGGTCGGGCAAGACCCGGGTGCTGACCGAACGCACCCGCGCGCTGCTGCGCGACCAGCTCGTCCCGGCAGCGTCGCTGTGCCTCGTCGCCTTCAACAAGCGGGCGCAGCTCGAGATGCTCGAGCGCACGACCGACCTCGGCGGCCTGCGCATCCGCACCCTCAACGCCCTGGCGTTGGCGGTGCTCAACGGCTCCGACGGCTTCGCCGACACCGGCCGGCGCGTCCGCACCATCGACGAGCTCGACGTGCGCGGGCTCATCAACGAGCTGGTGCGGTTCCCGCGACGGGCGAACACCGATCCGGCGGCGGCGTGGATCGACGCGCTGTCGTCCGCCCGGCTCGGCCTGCGCGACCCCCGTCAGGTCGAGGCCGAGTTCGGCGGTGAGGTCGACGGCTTCGCCGAGGTGTACCCGCGCTACCGGCGCGAGCTGGCACGGCGCGGCGTCGTCGACTTCGACGAGCAGATCGCCGGCGCCGTCGAGCTCCTGCTGCGCGACCCGGCCGTGCGTCGACGGGCCCAGCAGCAGTGCCGGGTCCTGCTCGTCGACGAGTTCCAGGACCTGACCCCCGCCCACCTGCTGTTGCTGCGGCTCCTTGCCGGCCCCGAGCTCGCCGTGTTCGGCGTCGGCGACGACGACCAGACCATCTACGGGTACTCGGGGGCGTCGCCGCGCTGGCTGTTGACCTTCGACCGCTTCGTGCCTGGGGCCGACGAGCTGGCGCTGGAGGTCAACTACCGCTGTCCGGCACCGGTCGTCACGGCGGCGAGCAACCTGTTGACGCACAACGCCGAGCGGGTGCCCAAGCAGATCCACCCGGGACCCGCCGCCGTCGACGACCCCGAGGCCCTCACCGTCGTGACGGTGCCCGACCCCACCACGGCGACCGTGGCACGCGTGCACGAGCTGCTCGCCGCCGGCGCCGCCCCCGGCGACATCGCCGTGCTCACCCGGGTCAACACGTTGCTGGCGCCGGTGCTGGTGGCGCTGCGCCGCGACGGCGTCGGGGTGGCGTCGCGCGAGTCGGGCCGCTTCCTCGAGCGCACCGGCGTGGCGGCGGCGCTGGCGTGGTTGCGCCTGGCACTCGACCCCGAGCGCCTGCGCGACCGCGACGTGCAGCAGGCGGCGCGGCGCCCCGGCCGGAGCCTGTCGCCACGCGTCATCGAGTGGATGGCCGAGCAGCGCACCCCGGCCGGCATCGAGCGCCTCGCCGGACGGCTCTCGGACCAGCGCGACACCGACAAGGTCCTCGGGTTCCTCACCGACCTGCGACGCATCGCGGCCCGCGCCGCCGACGGCGACGCCGACACGGCGACGCTCGTCGAGATCGTCCGCAGCGAGCTGGGGCTGGAGCGCTCCATGCAGACGCTCGACGCCGCCCACCGCGGCCGCAACACCGCAGCCCACGCCGACGACCTGCGGGCGCTCGTCGCGCTGGGCCGCCTGCACCCCGACCCGGGGTCGTTCGAGCCGTTCCTGCGATCGATGCTCGAGGGCCCGGCGGACCCCGACGGCGTCACGCTGGCCACCGTCCACACGGTCAAGGGCCTGGAGTGGCCCCACGTCATCGTCCACGACGCCTCGCAAGGCCTGTTCCCGCACCGGCTGTCCACCGACATCGAGGAGGAGCGGCGCGTCTTCCACGTCGCCATCACCCGGCCCCGGCAACGCTGCACCATCGTCGCCGACGTCGCCGCCCCGTCGATGTTCCTCGACGAGCTCGCCGCCCCGGCCGCCACCCCGCCCGAACCGGCGACGCTGGTCGACGCGCCCGCTGCCGATGCCGCGGCGCGGCGCGCCGACGTCGAGGCGACGATCGGGCTCGAGGTCCGCTGGGGCGGCTACGACTGCACCGTCGCCGGGGCCGACCCGGAGGGGGTGACCCTGGCCGCAGGCCGGTCGAGCTTCGCCGTGCCCTACGGCTCGGTCGTCACCGTCGACGGTCGCCGCCGCACCCTCGCCCGGTCGACGGGTTCGGCACGCACCGCCCGGCGCGCCGCCGCCGAGGCCGCGCTGGGCGACGCCGACGAGGACGTGGTGACGGCGCTCAAGGCGTGGCGACTCGAGCGTGCCCGCGGCGACGGGGTGCCGGCGTACGTCGTCATGAACGACCGCACGTTGGCCGAGGTCGCCACCACCCTGCCGCGCACGCTCGACGACCTGCTCGGCGTCTCCGGCATCGGGCCGAGCAAGCTCGAGCGCTACGGCGACGAGGTGCTGGCCGTCGTCGACGGCGTCCGTCCGGCGTGACGGTTGCCGGCGACGCCCACCCCGCCTAGCATTCTGGAAACGTCAGTTGCCAAAAGCCGCGGTGCGGCGGGCACCACGTACTGAGGGGGACTCCATGCACGATCTGGTGATCCGTGGCGGCACCGTCCACGACGGCTCCGGCAAGCCGGGCCGCACGGCTGACGTGGCCATCGATGACGGGCGCGTCGCCGCCGTCGGCAAGGTCGACGAGCCCGGGCGTCGTGAGGTCGACGCCGACGGC
>JAGQTE010000380.1 GCA_020439175.1 Acidimicrobiales bacterium
ATCCCGGGCAACGAAGCCAATGTGTCGAAGGTGATCGACGGCCTGATCCGCCTCGGCGCCGAGGTGGTGCACTCGGGCATCTCGGACGTGCACGCCACCGGCCACGCCAAGCAGGAGGAGCTCAAGATGCTGCTCAGCGTGGCGCGGCCGGAGTTCTTCGTCCCGGTGCACGGCGAGTACCGCCACATGGTGTCGCACGCTCGGCTCGGCCGGACGATGGGCATCGACCACGACAACGTCGCCGTCTGCGAGGACGGTGACCGGGTGGTGCTCGCCGACGACGGCCTCCAGGTCGAGCGCGACGCCGTGCCAGCCGGCTACCTGTACGTCGACGGCATCGTCGGCGACGTGGGCCAGGGCGTGCTGCGGGACCGCCAGGTGCTGGCAGAGGAGGGCGTGGTGGTGGTCATCGTCGCCGTCGACGTCAGCAACGGATCGATCATCACCGGCCCCGAGATCATCACCCGGGGTTGGGTGTACGCCCCCGAGGCCGAGGACCTGCTCGACGAGTGCGCCGAGCAGGGGCGCGCCGCCGTCTCGGAGGCCTTCGATCACGGTGCCACCGACATCGAGACGCTGCAGCGCAAGGTGCGACGGGCAGCCGGGCGCTTCGTCAACGCCGAGACCAAGCGCCGTCCGATGATCGTCCCCGTGGTCATGGAGGCCTGACCCCCGAACGAACCTCGTTCTGGTGGTGAAACCGGTGCGCAAACGCACCGGTTTCACTACCAGAAGGGTCGTTCGGTACGGTCGCGGGCCATGTCCGACGGCTCTGCTCGTGCCCTGATCGCTGCCGCCGGGGAGGTCCTGCTCGATCGGCGGGAGCAGCTCCCGCTCGCGGACCTCGCTGCGCTGGCGGCGCTGCCCGACACGGCGGTGCCCTCGCTGGCGGCCTTGGCCCACGAGGTGCGCCTGGCGTGGTGCGGCCCCGAGGTCGAGGTCGAGGGCATCCTGTCGGCCAAGACCGGCGGTTGCCCCGAGGACTGCCACTTCTGCTCCCAGTCCGCCAAGTTCGAGACGCAGGTGCTCGCCACCCCGTTCCTCGACACGGACGAGGTGCTGCGCGCCGCCGAGGAGACGGCCCGCCTCGGTGCCAGCGAGTTCTGCATCGTGCTGGCCGTGCGCGGGCCCGACGAGCGCACCATGCAGCGCCTGCTCGAGCTGGTGCCGATGGTGCGGGACCGGGTCGGCATCAACGTCGCCGTGTCCGCCGGGATCCTCGACGACGACCAGGCCCGCCGCCTGGCCGAGGGCGGCGTCCACCGCTACAACCACAACCTCGAGACGGCGCAGTCGTTCTTCCCCAAGGTGGTCACCACCCACAGCTGGGAGGAGCGGTTCGAGACCTGCCAGCGCGTCCACGAGCACGGCATGGAGCTGTGCTGCGGCGTCCTGCTCGGCATGGGCGAGACCGTCGACCAGCGCATCGAGCTGATCGGGCAGCTGCGCGACGTCGAGCCGGCCGAGGTGCCGATCAACTTCTTGAACCCGCGCCCCGGCACGCCGTTCGGCAACCTCGACCTGGTCGAGCCGCTCGAGGCCATCCGGTGGATCGCGCTGTTCCGCCTCGGGTTGCCGTCGGTCATCCTGCGCTTCGCCGGCGGCCGCGAGGTGACGCTGCGCGAGCTGCAGACGATGGGCATGACGTCGGGCATCAACGCCCTGATCGTCGGCAACTACCTGACGACGCTCGGCCGCACCCCCGAAGAGGACCTGCAGATGCTCGAGGACCTGCGCATGCCGGTCGGCGTGCTGTCGAAGGTGCTGTGACCGAGCCGTTCTGCCGGTGGTGCGGCGCCCCCGAGGGGTCGTGCGACCGGACCACCTGCCGCCGGCCGCTCGACCCGCCGCGGTTCTGCCCCACCTGCGGGCGGCGGCTGCGGGTGCGGGTCACCCCGGCGGGCTGGGCGGCATCGTGCCGCGACCACGGCCCGCTCGACTGACGGTCCGTCTGCGCAGCCTCATCGCGCCATCCCCGAGGACCGGGCGCCGATGCCGGTAGGGTGGGCCACCAGTACTGAGCGACAACGTCACCTCAGCGCGGGCGGAACCGGGCCGCTGCGGTGCCACGCAACTGTTCCTACGCGCACACACGTCCGGATGGTTCGAGGTGGCAACGAAGCAGCAAGGCAGGTCAACGTCGAAGGCGCGCACGTCGTCGACGTCCAGGTCGTCCGCCAAGCGCGGCGCCAGCAACCGGTCGCGGTCGTCCGCCAAGGGGCGTTCGTCCGGGCGGTCGCGGTCGAAGGCGAAGGGCGGTGCCTTCAGCGGCGCCGTCCGTGAGGCCTTCGACGGGCACGGGCACGACGCCTGGGGCATCACGCTGCTCGTCGTCGCCGTCGTGGCGGGTCTGGGCATCTACGCCGGGTCGGCCGGCGTCGTCGGCAGCGCCATCGCCGACGCTGCCGCCTGGACGATCGGCCGCCTCGACGTGATCGTCCCGGTGGCGCTCGCCGCCGCCGGCGTGCTGCTGATCCGCGGGCCGCGCACCGACGCGCCGCAGGCGATCGCCCGCTGGGTGGTGGCCGGCGCCCTCGGGCTCGTCGCCGTCGGCGGCATCCTGCACCTCCTCGGCGGCTCGCCCGCCACCGGCGACGGCACCGCCG
>JAGQTE010000381.1 GCA_020439175.1 Acidimicrobiales bacterium
AGCCCGCCCGCGCCTCGTCCGTCGTCGCCGGCACCCGTGCCATCCACCCGTGCCGCAACACGCACCGCGTCGGCGCTCCCGCCGGCAGGATGTCGATTAGCTCCGCCCCGACCGGCGTGCACGCCAGCACCAGATTCGGGAACAGCCAATAGATCATCGCCACGTGATCCACCGGCTCCCCCAACCCGACCATCGACGCATCCGTGTCGGCCAACCATGCGTACGGGAAGCAGATCCGGTGGTGCAGCCCGAAGGCGTCGTGCACCGCCGTGTCGGCCATGGTCGACGTCCCGATCACGCTCGACCCGTGCACGAACGGGAAGTGGTAGTTCTCGGCGAACGCCTCCAGCGCCGCCTTCCACGACACCTCCGAGGTCAGCTCCCGGTAGGTGTGGTGCTCGTACGAACCGAGGTCCCACGCCGCCAACTCCGCATCGAGCGGGCCCAGATGCGCATCGAGGTCCATCGGCTTGCCGGCACGCAACACGACGAAGACCAACCCGTGCCGTTCCTCGCACGGCAGCGCCACCAGGCCCGCAGTCGCCCGGTCCAACGAGTCGAACCCCCGGCTGCCTGGCATCCCCACCAGTTGGCCCTCGTCGTCGTAGCTCCAGGCGTGGTACGGGCAGGTGAACCGTCGGGCGTTCCCGCATCCCTCGGCCGGCCGGGCACCACGATGCCGGCAGTAGTTCAGGAACGCCCGCACCACACCATCGCCGCCGCGGGTCACCAGCACTGAACGCCCGAGCACCTCGCGCACGACGAAGTCATGTGCCTCGCGCACCTGCGCACTCGCCACCACGGCGATGGGCGTGCGGTCGAGCAGCGCCTCCTCGCGCGCCAGCACCTCGTCGTCGCCGTAGTACCACAGCGGCACCCGCATGATGTCGGGCGCCAGGTCGGTCGTGCCGCTGCGCGCATGTGACCGCGCCCGCTCGACGATGCGCCGGTCGAACCTTCCCGGAGGATCCTCACCCGGGACATCGCCGCCGGACGCGGCTCGCTCGATGGTCGTCATGGTCGACTCCTTGCGCCGTCGGTGCGGGCCTCGATCCGTGCCTCCGCCGCGGCGAGGGTCGGATCACGGTCGATCGAGAACCTCGTTCGCTCGCCGGCGCGGCCGAACAGCACAGCGATGCGCGTCGAGATGGCGCTCGCCCGCACCAGCGCGAACACCTCGAACCAGTCGAGATCGACGAGGCGACGTCCCAAACGCCCCTCGATCGTCCCCGCAGCCTCGGCACGATCGCCGAATCCGGCGACCGACATGCCGGTCAGGTCCACTTGGAGCGCTTCGAGCGCCAAGAACCAGGCGAGGTCCAGCTCTGCGGGTCCGATGCTCGCCATGTCCCAGTCGAGCACCGCTCTCGGACGCAGCGTCGCGGCATCGAACACGATGTTGCCGAACCGCACGTCCCCCCAGAGCAAGGCTCCCTCGGGCTCCTCCGCCGGTCGGTTGGCCGCACACCACGCCAGTGCGTCGACCAGCCGGACGGGTGCGTCGCCGTCGCATGCCCACTCCAGGTAGTCGCCCCACCAGACGAGCTCGGCATCGAGCCCCTGCCGCAAGCCCAGACGGTCGATCCGGTCCCGATCCACCTCGTGGATGTCGCAGATCGTCGTCACGGTGGCGTCCCACACCTGCCGCCGATCCCCGTCGTCGCCCAGGCCGGTCAACCACGGATCGCCGGCGGTGAACTCGCCCGGGATCGGACCAGGTACGAACGGCATGACCAGGAACTCGGCGCCGAGGTACCCGGGATCGGGCTCATGGCGGATCGGCGCCGCCACCGGCACGCCGCATGCGCCCGCTGCCCCCTGCACCGCCGCCTGCTGCGCCAGGTCGTAGGTGGGGAAGATCCCCTCACCCAGCGGCGGCAGCCGCACGACCAGCTCGTCGTCGACGATCAGCGTCTCGCACGACCATCCCGGATCAGGCCGGGTCAACGCCCCGATCGGGCGGCCCAGCCACCGCTCGAGGCCGTCGCGCAGCGCGTCGACGTCGCGCTGCAGGCTCAGGGCCACGGCACTGCCTCGCCGAAGGTCACAGGAAGCTCGCCTCCTCGCTCAGCCCGATCGCCGGGTGCGGCCCGAGGAACAGGCTCTGCAGGTTCCCGTAGCCGACGCCGCCACCGACCGGGTCCTCGACGCGCACCAGGTTGTCGCGCATCTGGTGGATGCGACGTGCTGTCGAAGGGTCGGTGCAGTCGGCGATGTGCTCGCCGTCGACGTGCTCGTCGCCACGGAACTCGCCGTGCCAATGGCCGTCGAAGCCGAAGTACAGCCCCGTACCGAGATGGAACCCGGTGTCGCCGACCGCGTCGATCGACAGCGGGCGCGCCGTCCCGTCCGCCATCGTGGCGTGCAGCACGGCCCGCACGAGCCGACGGTTGTCGTCACGCACGATCGCTTCGGGTTCCAGCGTCGCCCACGGCTCGCGTCGCCCGTCGGCGTGCTCGACGCCACCCTGCAGCTCGGTGCGATGCCAATCCCCGAGCGCGTGCCGTTGGTAGTACGTGTGGATCCCGTAGCGCGACCCATCGGCGCGTTCGCACAGCATCGGTGACCACAGCACCGTCGTCGACACGCTGGGCGGATGCGGCGCCTCTTCGACGTCCGCAACCGGCGCGCCGACCATGTAGCGCACCCCCCACGAATGGTCGCGAGTCGACACGGCGGTGTCGCTGGTCAGCTCGAACCGCTGCCCGTCGACCTCGGCCCAGCCGGACCCGACCCCGATCTGGTGGTACCGCACGATGTCTGCGTCGAGGCGCATGCCGTCACGACTGCGATGGTGCTCGGGGTGCTCCAGCACGCACGGCACGGCAGCATCGAACGTCCACGAGAAGCTGATGGGCAGCACCTCGTTGGCGTCGAGGGTGAAGCGCACCGACCGCAAGGGCTCGAGCACCTCGTAGCGGATCGGCCCGGCGGCGAGCCGCTCGACGTCGGGAGCCAGGCGCCGACTCGCCCGAACCGTCCACTGCTGGGCGCCGATCGACACCCCGGCGTAGGCGTCGAGCACGTTGCGGTTCGTGTACTTGCCCATGCCGAAGGCCAACTGGACCGACCCGTCCTTGGCCGCAGCCATGGCGCAGACCTTCTCGGTCCAGGACCGGTCTGACTGGGCGACGGTGGCGAAGGTGTCGGCGATCTGGTGGTTGAACGTCTCGTCGGCGGGGACGAGCGGCCCCAAGGTGGACATCACGACGCCTTTCGCCGGGGGATCGGACGGCGGGCCGCGTTGCGCAGCTCCGCCAGGAACAGCTCGGGGTCGTCCTCGGGGACGATGGCGTGGCTCAACGCCACTCGCGCCACCGTGGCCGCCACGACCTCGCCGTCCGTGCCGGGGAAGGACGGGGCGAGACGCTCACGGATCGTCGGCAGCAGCCGCGACAGCTCGTGGATGACGTACTCCGGCTCGACCGCGACGACGCGGCGCAGCGACGACCGCCGCTGGAACTCGACGACGAACGCCAGCACCGCATCGAGCCGATCGGCGCCGTCGAGCCCGGCGATGGCATCGGCGAGGCCGACGTCGAAGCGCTCGAGCTCATGGCGGCTGAAGCCATCGAGCAGCGCCTCCTTGCTGGGGAACCAGCGATACAGCGTGGGCCGCGACACCTCGGCGATCGCCGCCACCTCGGACATCGACAGCTTGCGCGGTCCTGAGCGTGCGAGCGCCTCGAGCGTGGCGTCGAGGATCCGCTGGCGCGTCGTGGTGTCGCCCCCCTGGTGCATGACCGTTACAGAGTCGTCTGGATCTGTAACTGTGTCAACGAAGGCAACAAAAACCATGAAACAAAACAAACGAGTCTTGACACATGAAAAGAAGTTCATAGAATACGACTCGTGCCCACCTTCCTCCTGGTTCTCGTCATCGCCGCTCCGGTCGCCGGAGCCCTCGCCGAGCTCGCCGCCGCTGCTGTCGCTGCCGGGCGGCCCGCGGGCCGTCGACCGGGCCGCTTCGCCGCCGTCGGTGCGGGAGTGGGATGCGCCGGCATCGCTGGCCTGGCCGTCGCCGGGCTGGCCGGCTCGGCGACGGCTGTGGTCGGAGAGCCGGTGCCGTGGCTGCGGGCCGATCCGGTCTTCCTCCTGGTGAGCGGCGTCGCATCGCTGATCGGCCTGACCGTGCTCGTCTACGCCCGCCGGGCGCTCGACCCGGGGGAGGACGCGCTGCGCATGGCGACCGTGGCCCCGCTGGCGCTCGCCGGCACGATGACGGTGGCCGCCGCCGGCCGGCTGAGCGTGCTCGTGCTCGGTTGGATCGGAGCCTCGGTCGCCGTCGTGCTGCTGCTCTGGCACGACCGTGAGCCGCTGCGGCGTGCCGCTGCCCGACGCGCCGCCTTGGCCATGGGCGTCGGCGACGCGGCGCTGCTCGTCGGCGCGGTCATCGTGCTGGCGCTCGTCGGCGACCCGGCGCTCGACGGCCTCGCCGGCGCCGTCCCGGCGCTGGCGGACACCCAGCTCGTGATCGGTGACCGGGTGCTCGCCAGCGCCCTCGGCGTGGTGGCGGTGCTGTTCGTGGTGGCGGCGCTGGCTCGGGGAGCACAGCTCCCGCTACCGGCGTGGTTGCCGGGCACCTTGGCGGCGCCCACCCCGACGTCGGCCCTGCTGCACGCCGGGGTGGTCAACGCCGGCGCCGTGCTGTTGATCCGCACCTTCGACCTGTTCGCCGCGGCGCCGGTGGCGGCATGGGCCTTGGCGCTGGCCTGTGGCGCCACGATCCTGGTGGCGGCCGGGGCGGGCCTCGCTC
>JAGQTE010000382.1 GCA_020439175.1 Acidimicrobiales bacterium
CCGGGGGCGGCGACGATGTCGTGCAGCGTGCGGCCGGACGACTCGCCGGGCCTGGTCGACAGCACCGCTGCCGCCTCCGGGTTGGCGTCCACGACGACCAGCGACTCGGGATCGGTGGGATCCGGCGTCAGCACGACGAGCGCCAGCTGGATCGAGTCCACGAGGTCGAGGTAGCGGCGGGCCTGCGCTTCGGCCTCGCGCCGTCCCGTGACGTCGACCATCACGCCGCGCACGTGCACCGGTCGACCGAGCTCGTCGACCTCGACCCGCATGCGGTCCTGGAGGTGCACGATCCGTCCGTCGGCCGCCACGAGCCGGTAGTCGACCTCGAGGTTCTGGCCGCGCCGGACGGCGTCGCGGTAGCGGCGACGGACCTCGTCCACGTCGTCGGGGTGCACCTTGGACCGCCAGAACCCCGGCTCGAGGAAGGCCGCCGCGGGGTAGCCCAACAGGTCGGTCGCCCGCTGGTTCACGTACAGGCGGTTGGGCTTGGCCTCGACCTGTTCCCACACGATGGCGTCGATGCCCGAGGTCAGCTCGACGTGGCGGCGGCGCAGGTCGCGCTCGGACTCCGACATCGTGCCGAGGGCGAAGGCGATGGCGCCGCTGGTCATGCCGTAGATGACGATGGCCACGCCCCAACCGGAGATGTCGTTGCTCAGCGCGGCGAGGCCCATCCCGATGGTGCCCGTCATGGCGGTGAGCAGGCCGATGCGTGCGCCGTAGCCCATCGCCGCGACGGCACACGCCGCGGTCAGCACCACCAGCGAGGGTGCGAGCAGCTGCGGTGCGAGCATGACGACGATGCACGGCAGCAGGGCGTCACCGAACGGCAACAGCAGCGGGAGACGCCCCGTCCGCTCGAACCACCACTGCATGCCGACCGACCACGGCACTCCGACGAGGGCGATGTACGCCGCCACCTGGAGGTGCTCCTCGCCGACGGCGGGGATCAGCGCGACCAGGGCGAGCAACAGGACGAGGCCGGTGTGGATCGCCAGGTTGCGGCGCCAGACCTGCAATTGGTCGAGCGCGGCGTCCTGCCACGAACCGCTCTGGTCGGACGCAAGGTCCGTGCCCCGCCACATGCTGCTGCCGACCCCCGATCGCTGGGTGTTCGCTGGTGCGACGCCCCCACGGTACCGGTGGAGGTGCTCGCCTGCCGCGACCGCCTCTAGCATCGCCGCCCGGCACCACTCGACCCGACGCTGTGAGGACACCGTGGCAACCATCGATCGACCGTTCGGCCGCTACTACGAGGACTTCGAGCCCGGCGACGTCTACCGGCACTGGCCTGGCAAGACGATCACCGAGGCCGACGACCACCTCTTCTGCATGCTCACGATGAACCACCACCCGTTGCACACCAACACCTGGTTCGCGGAGAACGAGACGGTGCACGGCAAGAACGTCGTGGTGGGCAACCTCGTGTACTCCCTGGTGCTCGGCATGAGCGTGCCCGACGTGAGCGGCTCGGCCGTGGCCAACCTCGAGATCGAGACGCTCAAGCACGCCAAGCCGACCTTCCACGGCGACACGATCTACGCCGTCACGAAGGTGCTCGAGAAGAAGGAGCTCTCGGACGGCAAGCGCGGCGTCGTCACGGTCGAGACCAAGGGCATCAACCAGCGTGGCGAGGAGGTCTGCTTCTTCCGCCGCAAGGTCATGATCTGGAAGCGGGACCAGGCGCCGCAGCGGGGCTTCCCCTACGGCGACGACGTCTTCGCCGAGTGACGCCGACGGCCGAGGCGTCGTGACGGCGGACGGCATCCACCCGGCGGCGGCGGACGGCTTCGGCCAGGCCGCCGATGCCTACGAGGCGGCGCGCCCGTCGTACCCGTCGGCCGTCGTCGAGGCCATCGTCCAACGAGCGGCGCTGGCGCCGGACCGGGTGGTCGCCGACGTCGCCGCCGGGACGGGCAAGCTCACCCGGCTGCTCGTCCCGTCGGGCGCGGCGGTGCTCGCCGTCGAACCGGTGGCGGCGATGCGGGAGGCGCTGGCGGCGGCGGTGCCGAGCGCGACCGTGCTCGACGGCACCGCCGAGGCGCTGCCGCTCGCCGACGCCACGGTCGATGCCGTGACGGTCGCCCAGGCGTTCCACTGGTTCGACCAACCGGCGGCGCTGGCCGAAACGGCGCGGGTGCTGCGTCCGGGCAGCACCCTGGCGCTGCTGTGGAACCTGCGCGACACGTCGGTGCCGTGGGTGCGCGATTGGGGCGACCTGCTGGTCGACGGCGATCTCGATCGCCCGTACGAGTGGTACTACGGCGTCGACTACGCCGCGGTCATCGACGCCTCCGGTCGCTTCGGTCCGGTCGAGGTGGTCGAGGCGGCGTGGGCCCAGCCGGTGGACGAGGAGCTGGTCATGGCTCGGGCGGCCTCGGTCAGCGTGGTGGCCGCACTCGATGCGCCCGCACGCGCCGAGGTGCTCGACCGCGTGCGTGACCTGTGCCGGACCCACCCGGACCTCGTCGGGCGCGCCCGGTGGGACTTCCCGTACCGCACCGTCGCCTACCTGGCGACCGTGCGCCACGGGCGATGACCGCCGGCGCGGGGGCCCGGAGGCGTTCGAGCACCGCAGGTGCGGCCGGTGCCGTGCTCGGGTTGTCGCCGGCGGAGGTGGGCGCGCTGCGTCGCACCTGTTCGGCGTGGGCGGCGCGGGCGCAGCGCGACCTGCCGTGGCGGGGGACGCGAGATCCCTGGGGGGTGCTGGTCTCGGAGCTGATGCTGCAACAGACCCAGGTGGCGCGCGTCGTCGACCGGTGGCCGAAGTTCCTGGCGCGGTTCCCGACTCCCGCCGTCTGCGCCGCTGCGCCGGTGGGGGAGGTGATCGCGGCGTGGGCCGGCCTCGGCTACAACCGCCGCGCCGTCAACCTGCACCGCTGCGCCGTCGTGGTCGTCGCCGAGCACGACGGCGCGCTGCCGTCGGATCTTGCCGCCCTGCTGCGGCTGCCCGGCATCGGGCCCTACACGGCGCGCGCCGTGGCGGCCTTCGCCTTCGAGGCCGACGTGGGTGTGCTCGACACCAACGTCGGACGGGTGCTGGCGCGGGTGGCCGGGCGACCGTTGGCGCCGGCCGAGGCGCAGGCCGCGGCCGACGGCCTCGTCCCGCGCCGCCGTGGGTGGGCGTGGAACCAGGGCATGTTGGATCTCGGTGCCATGGTCTGCACGGCACGAGCGCCGCGCTGCGACACCTGCCCGATCGTCCGGCGGTGCGCCTGGCGTCGCGCCGGCAACCCCGAGCCCGACCCGGCACGCGGCTCGGCGGCCGTCGCCGGCGGCCAGAGCCGCTTCGCCGGCTCCGACCGGCAGGGCCGCGGCCGCCTCGTGGCGGCGCTGGCGGCGGGCGCGGTCGTGCCGCCCGACGAGTTGGCGACCGTCATGGGCTGGCCCGACGATCCGGCGCGTGCCCGGCGCGTCGCCGACGGGGTGCTGCGCGACGGACTCGCCGCGGCGCGCCCGGACGGTGCGTTGACCCTGCCCTGACCGGCGTCGGGCTCAGTCGGCGAGGAAGTCGAGGACGAGGTCGGTGACGACCTTCGGCCGCTCGTACTGCAGGAAGTGGCCGGCGCCGTCCAGCAGGCGGGTCGACGACCCCGGCGCCAGCACTGACGCGACCTCCGCCGTCGGGTCGCCGGGCACGCACCCGTCGGACGCGCCGTGGAGGTACAGGGTGGGCTGCGTCGGCGGCGTCATGACCGCCATGGCCCGGTCGATGAGCTGCGGCGGGATGAGGCCCATGTCGTACATCGACCGGTACGTGTGCAGCGCCGCGGTCAGGTGCGCGGGCTCGCGCAGCGCCTCGATGACGGCGCCGATGTCGTCGGAGGCGTCGTAGCCCGGCGACCAGTCGCCCCACAGCCGCCGGATGAACTCCAGGTCGTCGGCAGCGACGATGCCCTCGGCGGTCGGCTGGAGGAACACGTACTGGTACCAGAAGGACTTCACCTGGTCGTACTGGGTCAGCTTGGCGGCGATGACCGCCGGCGGCGGCACCGATGCCACGACGAGCTTGCGCCACCGCTCGGGCGCGTAGCCCGCGGCGCCGTAGGCCATCAGCGCACCCCAGTCGTGGCCGATCAGCACCGCCGGCTCGTCGCCGCCGAACGCCTCGTGGAAGCCGATGGCGTCGTCGACCCACGCTGCGATCGGCGAGCCGCCGTCGGCGGGGACAGCGGTCGGCGCGTAGCCCCGGGCCCACGGGGCGACGGCGCGGTAGCCGGCCTCGGCCAGGGCGGTCATCAACGGCCGCCAGCCGTTGGGCGTGTCGGGGAAGCCATGCCACAGCAGGGCGAGGGGCCCCTCGCCACAGGTCAGGTAGGCGAAGTCGAGGTCGCGGACGGTGGCGCGCTGCTGGGTGATCTCCATGCCGGCGGACCCTACGACGGCGGCTCTGATCGCAACGAGATCGCAACTGAGACTGTTGTCACATTTCCAAGACGGGGCGACGTGCCGATGACTACCCTCGGAGCCCACATCGGGGACCGGTCACCGGGGGGTGTCGTTCCATTGCAGGTCTCGTTCCACGGGGTGCGCGGCTCGACGCCGTGCTCATGTGAGTCGAATCGTCGCTACGGCGGCAACACCGCGTGCGTGAGCGTCGACGCGCCCGGCATCGATCCCCTGATCCTCGACATCGGCACCGGTCTGCGGTTCTTCGGCGACCAGCAACCGGCGGACGGTTCGTTCCGAGGGCACGCCCTCGTCACCCACCTGCACTGGGACCACGTGCAGGGCCTGCCGTTCTTCGTGCCGATCCACGTGCCCGGTGCCCGGCTCGACATCTACGGACCGGCCCAGGACGACGGCCTCACGCTGGCCGACGCCTTCGACGAGTTCATGCGGCCCCCGTACTTCCCGGTCGGCGTGGCCGATCTCGCGGGCGACATCGTGTTCCACGAGCTGGCCGAGGGCGCGCACGACATCGGCGGCGCCGAGGTCCAGGCGGCGAACGTGCCGCACATCGGCGCCACCCACGGCTACCGCATCACGGTCGACGGGCAGTCGGTCGTCTACATCTCCGATCACCAGCAACCGCTCGACGGCAGCCACGAGATCGACCCGGCCGTGCTCGACCTGTGCCGCGGTGCCGACCTGCTGATCCACGACGCGCAGTTCACGCCCGACGAGTTCGCCGACAAGGCGCACTGGGGCCACTGCACCGTCGACTACGCGCTGGCGGTGGCGGCAGCGGCCGACGTCGGCTGCCTGGCGCTGTTCCACCACGACCCGTCGCACGACGATGCCGAGCTCGACCGGCTGCTGTCCGACGCCAAGGCCTCCGCCGTGGACCTCGGCGTCGACGAGGTGATCGCCGCGCACGAAGGCCTCACCATCGCGCTGTCCGGCCACGAGGCCTACCTGCGCGCCGCCGGCTGACGAACGCCGCTGGGCGGTTGGGCGCCGGCGGTGCTGGGGTCGCTAGCGTGCAGCGCACCGTGCGAGCAGGGGGAGCGCCCGAGGTGAGCGAGAGTCATGCGTTCGACGACGCCAAGTTCCGGCAGGTGCTCGGGCACTTCCCGACGGGCGTGACCGTGGTGACCGCCGTCGACGACGACGGACCGGTGGGGATGGCGATCGGGTCCTTCGCCTCGCTCTCCCTCGAGCCGCCGCAGGTGCTGTTCTGCGCCAACGTGGCGTCCTCGTCGTGGGCCCGCATCCGCGGCGCCGGACACTTCTGCGTCAACGTCCTCGCCGAGGACCAGGAGGACGTGTGCCGGGTCTTCGCCTCCCGCGCCGATGACAAGTTCGCCGAGGTGGGGTGGAAGCACTCGGGCAACGGCATGCCGCGGCTCGAAGGCATCCTCGCCCACCTCGACTGCGACATCGCCGACGTCGTCCGCTCCGGCGACCACGACATCGTGATCGGCGGCGTCACCGCCCTCGACGTCGCCCACGAGGGCGGGCCCCTGCTGTTCTTCCGGGGCGGCTACGGCCGCTTCGCCCTGTAGCCATGGCGGTCTACGCGCTGGGGGACAAGGTCCCCGACATCGATCCGACCGCCTACGTCCACCCCGACGCCACCGTCATCGGCGGCGTCACGATCGGCGCGCAGGCATCGATCTGGCCCGGCGCCGTGCTGCGCGGCGACGACGGCGAGATCCACATCGGCGCCCGCACCTCGATCCAGGACGGCAGCGTGCTGCACTGCACGCCGCACCTGCCGACGATCGTCGGCGCCGAGTGCGTCGTCGGCCACATGGTCCACCTCGAGGGCTGCACCATCGAGGACGGTGCCCTGGTCGGCAACGGATCGATCGTCCTGCACGGCGCCGTGGTGTCGACCGGTGCCCTGGTCGGCTCGAACGCCGTCGTCACCAACGGCATGGTCGTCCCGCCGGGAGCCATGGCGCTGGGCGTGCCGGCCAAGATCCGGCCCGACTGCGTCAACCCGGACATGATCCGCTGGCCGATGCTCTCCTACGTCGAGCGCGCCGAGCAGTACCGCACCGGACTCCGCCGGATCGACTGATCGCTGGGCCTCCAAAGGCCTGGCCGGTGGTGGATGCACGCTGTGGCGCGGAGTCCTCACCAGACCGTCACTCCTCGTTGTGCTTCGGTCACTTTCGGTTTGTGTCACACCCTTTCGGCATGATGCTGGGGTGGATGTTCGAGATGTGCCCAACCCAGCAGGCGACGGTGACGGCGAGGGCGCTGTTGGGGTCGATGGTGTAGCGGGCGCCGCTGGTGGTCGGAGTCTTGGTGAGGTGGCGGAGTTGGTGGCGTTGGCGTCGGCTGCGGTGGAAGAGGTGGTGGCGTCGGGTGTGGGTGTGTTGGGTGATGCGGGGCTCGCGGAGCGGTTGGTGGATGTGGTGGGGTTGTTCGAGCGGGTGGAGGTGTTGGCGGCGGTGACGGCGGGGGCGTTCGAGGCGCGCGGGTTC
>JAGQTE010000045.1 GCA_020439175.1 Acidimicrobiales bacterium
CCGAGCGGCCTCGACGCGCTCGTACAGGTCGTCCACCCGATCGACGCACGCCAACGACACCCGCTCGCCGGGGTTCAGCTCGACCTCGAGCGTCCACGTCCCCGGGATGACGTCGACGCCGTAGATCCGATACCAGGCGATGTCGCGCCGCAGCGGCCAGCGTGGCTCGACGCGCAGGCCGCTCGGCCGCACCACGATGGCCGGACCGTGCAGGATCCGCAGGCCCCACAGCGACGACGCCAGCCCGATGACGCTCAGCACCTGCCACACCCCATCGCCCTGCGGACGCAGGATCCCGTCGACGAACAGCCCCCCGAAGACGACCAGCGCCGCGGTGCGGCCCCACCGGTTCAGCGGCGACAGCCGCAGCCGGTAGCCGCGCCGCACGACGGCGGCCTGTGGTCTCGTGGCCGGCATGGCCCCGTCACGTCGGCGGGCAGTTGCGACCGATCACATCGGTGATGGCGAACAGGTCGTTCTGCAGCGAGGTGATCTCCTCGGCCGACAGGTTGACCAGACCCCAACGCACCATCGAGTCGCGGTCGGTCACCTCACCGGCATCGATCGCGGCCTTGAGCCGCTCGAGCACCCCGATCAGGCGATTGGTGGGCTCGATCATGAACTCGGGCGCCACCGCCAGCGACGCTCGCAGGGGTTCGATCAGCTGCGGCAACGCCATCGTGCCGTCCGGCCCTGCCGACTGCTCGATGGCATCGACCGGCCCGCCCAACGCAGAGCACCACGGCAACATGGCCTCGTCGTAGGTCACCGGTGGAGCGTCCGGGGCCGGTGTCGCGCCGGGGACCGCTGCGGGGCCGGCGCCCGGAGCGAGGGGGTCGGCAGGGTCGGCCGCCGCGGTCGGCTCCACCGACGGCGGCACCGTCGGCGCCACGGAGTTGGCGGTGGCAGAACCCGACGCCACGCCATCGCCGCCCGGGGCCTGGGATCCGACGGTCGGCACGGTCGGCGGAGGTGCCGACGTCTCCGCCGCCGTCCCGCACGCCCCAGCGGCGAGTGCGGTGAGGGCGACCACGATCAACAGGCTGCGACGCACGGCGTCACCTTACCGGCCGGTGGCATCGCCTCGATCGCGCCCGGCCGTGGTCGCCTCGGCGCGCAGCGAGGCGATGTCGCGTTCCAGCTCGAAGCCGGGGGCGACGCCTTCGTCGAGCTCGAGGGGACGCATCGCCAGCTCGATCGCCACCCAGATCGTCCGGGCGAAGGGGAAGAAGGCGAGCGGGACGAAGACCGCCGCCGCGCCGGCGCCGATGGTCATCGCCATCACCGGCACGTCCGGCCAGGTCGCAGCGCCGACGACGACCAGGATCAGCACCACCACCCCCTGGGTGACCAGGACGTTCAGGAACCACGACCCGAGCCAGTGCCCGGGCACCCGGTTGAAGTGGAACGCGCAACGCGGGCAGTGCGAGGCCATCCACAGCCAGCGTCGGAAGATCCGTCGGTGTCCGCAGACCGGGCACCGCCGGGTCACGCCACGCTTGAGCACCGTCGCAGGATCGAGGGCCACCGCTCCAGTGTGGCGTGCGCGTGCCGTCGCGCGTCAGCCTGCGGCGTCGAGCAGGTCGGCGAGCAGCTCCGACCAGTCGTCGACCGAGCCGAACTCCGGCGCCAGGGCGTAGGCCCGCTTGAAGAACAGGTGCGCGTCGACCTCCCACGTGTAGCCCATGCCACCGTGCACCTGGATGCAGGTCTTGGCGTTGCCCAACGCGGCCTCGGTCGCCGTCACCTTGGCGGCCGCCACCGCCCGGTCGGCATCGCCGACCTCGGGGTCGTCGAGGGTGACCCCGGCGGCGTACACCGCCGAGCGGGCCACCTCGGTCCGGACGAGCATGTCCGCCATCAGGTGCTTGAGCGCCTGGAAGGTCCCGATCGGCCGATCGAACTGCACCCGCTCGCGGGCGAACGCCACCGAGAGGTCCGTGGACGCCTCGGCGAGGCCGAGCAGCTGGGCCGCCACCAGCGCGGCACCGCCACGTCGCAACGCCGCCGCCGCGTGCGCGTCACCGATCTGGCGTCCCTGTGGCAGCTGGCCCTGCACCACCCCGCACGGCGTCCACGGGTCGAGCGGCAGCGCCACCGGGTCCACGACGAGGTCGGCGCCGTCCACCAACCACACGCCGCCATCGTCGAGCACGACCACGGCGTCGGCGATGCCGGCGAACGGGATCACCCCGGTCGGCTCGTCCCGCCACGTCCCCGTCACCACGACGGTGCCCTCGGCCGCGCCGGGCACCAGCCCCGCCGCCAGGTGCGTCCACACGAGCGGTCCCGGCACCAACGCCCGGCCCAGCTCCTCGAAGGCCAACGCCGCGTCGGCCCACCCGAGGCCGACACCGCCCGCACCCTCGGGGAGCCGCAACGAGAACACCCCCATCTCCGCCAGCTCGCGCCACAGGCCTCGCTCGATCCCGACGTCTTCCAGGCTGCGCACGGTCGCCATGGCGAACCGCCCATCGCAGAAGGCGCGCATGCCCTCCGCCAGCGCCTGCTGATCGCTCGACAGCTCGAAGTCCATCTTCGCTACCGGTCCTTCGGGAGGCCGAGGATCCGCTCGGCGACGATGTTTCGCTGGATCTGGCTGGTGCCGGCGGCGATCGTGAACGACGTCGACCGCAGCCGCTCCTCGACGAAGGCGCCGGAGCCGAGTCCGGCCACGTCGGTGCGAGACAGGCTGGCCCGGTCGAGGATCTGCATGGCCAGATCGGTGAGCCGCTGCAGGAGCTCGGAGTAGTACAGCTTCACGACCGAACCACCCGGTCCGGGGACGCCGTGCCGGTCGGCCTGGGCGAGGTTGCGCTTGGTCAACGCCCACAGCGCGTCCATGTCCGCCTGCATCCGCCCGACCTCGCGCCGCAACGCCTTGTCGTCCCAGGCGGTGGCGCTGCGTCGCGTGACCTTCTTGGCGAGCGCCACGAGATCGCTGATCATCCGGTCCGTCTCGACCAGGTCGCTGATGAAGGCCGTGCCCCGCTCGAACGAGAACGTCACCATGGCGATGCGCCACCCGTCGTTCTCGGCGCCGACCCGGTTGGCCACCGGGACGCGGGCCTCGTCGAAGAAGACCTCGCTGAACTCGGTCGACCCGACGATCGTCTGCAGCGGCCGGATCTCGATCCCGGGGATGTCCATGGGCAGGATCAGCCAGGTGATGCCCTTGTGCTTGGGTGCGTCCGGATCGGTGCGCACCAGCAGCTCGCCGTAGTCGGCCACCTGGGCGAACGACGTCCAGATCTTCTGCCCGGTGATCACGTACTCGTCGCCGTCGAGCTCGGCCCGGCAGGACAGGGCGGCGAGGTCGGAGCCTGCCCCCGGTTCGGAGAAGCCCTGGCACCACACCTCGTCGCCGCGCAGGATGCGCGGCAGGTGTGCCGCCTTCTGCTCGTCGGATGCCTCGGTCATCAACGTCGGTCCGGCGTGCAGCAGGCCGACGAAGTTCACGCCGACGTACGGCGCCCCGGCGCGCGTCGTCTCCTCGAGGTAGATCAGCTGCTCGGTGAGGGTGGCACCGCGGCCGCCGACCTCGGTCGGCCAGTTGATCCCCGCGTAGCCGGCCTCGAAGAGCAACCGCTGCCAACCGGTGTCGAAGGCACGTCGCGCCGGCCAGTCGTCCGGGTCGGGCTTCGGTGGCAAGGTGGGCAGCACCTCGGCGAGCCAGGCCCGCAGCTCGGCCCGAAACGCCAGCTCGGCCTCGGAGTAGCGCAGATCCACAGGTGGGTTCTCCCGGTCACCCGCGCCGACCCGTGCCGCCGCGGAAAATCTGACGCCACGTTAGAAACTCGCGACGGCCGACGGCAACCGCGCTCGATCGCCGGTCAGGCCTCGTCGTCCTCCTTGAAGACCTTGCGCAGCAGCCGGGGTCGTTTCGACATCCGTTCCGAGCGCACGGACTCGCGAGCGATGCGATCGATCTCGGCCGCGCTCAGGTCCGACTCGTCGCTCGACAGCGGCGCGTCGAGCGACCACTCGACGTCGGCTGCCGGCGACGGATCGGTGTCGGCGACCACCCCCTCGGGCGCCTGCGCGTTCAGCAGGTTGGCGCAGACCCGACAACGCCGGACGTCGGGATCGTTGTCCGCCCCGCACTCGGGGCAGCGGTTCGACTCGGCCATGGCGCACCTCCGTGGCGACGATCCTAGGACGAGGCGGCGTCGGTGGCCCGAGCACGCAGCTCGAACTTGAGCACCTTGCCCGTGGCGTTGAGCGGCAGCACGTCGACCAGCTCGACCCGGCGGGGCACCTTGTAGTTGGCCATGTGCTCGCGGCACCAGGCGATCAGCTCCTCCGGCGTCGCCGCGGCCCCCGGCCGCAGCACGACGAACGCGCAGCCGACCTCGCCCATCCGCTCGTCGGGGATGCCGACCACGGCGACCTGGGCGATCCGCTCGTCGGCGAGCATGAGGTTCTCGATCTCGGCGGGGTAGGCGTTGAAGCCTCCGACGATGAACATGTCCTTCATGCGATCGGTGATGCGCAGGTAGCCGCGGTCGTCCATGATCCCGATGTCGCCCGTGTGCAACCAGCCGTCGGCGTCGAGCGCCACCGCCGTCTCGCCGGGCTCGTCGAAGTAGCCGCGCATCACGTTGTAGCCCCGCAGCACGACCTCACCCGGCTCACCGCGCGGCACCTCCGTCCCGGCATCGTCGACGCAGCGCACCTCGACGTCCGGGATGGCCCGACCCGAGGTCGTGGCGATCGTCTCGGCGTCGTCGTCCCACCGGCACATCGTGGCGATGCCGCACGCCTCGGTGAGGCCGTAGCCGGTGATGATCGTCTCGAAGCCGAGCTCGGCTCGCATCTGCACGATCAGCTCGACCGGGATCGCCGCCGCACCGGTCACGGCCAGGCGCAGCGACGACAGATCGAACTCGGAGAAGTCCGGGTGGTGCAGGATCGTCTGGTACAGCGTCGGGGGCCCGGGCAGCATCGTGATGCGCTCGTCGGCGACGCGGGCCATCACCGTCGGTACGTCGAACACCGGCTGCGGGTAGATCGTGGCACCCATCATGAGCGACGCCAGGATGCCGGCCTTGTAGCCGAAGGCGTGGAAGAACGGGTTGATGATGAGGTAGCGATCGCCTTGGCGCAGGCCGACGACCGACGCCCACGCCGAGAACGAGCGCAGGTTCTGGCCGTGTGCCGTCATCACGCCCTTCGGGGTCCCGGTGGTGCCCGAGGTGAACAAGATGTCGGACAGGTCCTCGGGCGCCACGGCCCCGGCGCGCTGCTCGGCCTCGGCGACGGGCACCGCCTCCCCCGCCTCGAGGAACGCCCCCCACGACATGGTGTCCACGGCCGGTTCGCCCCGCAGCACGACCACGTGCGCCAGCTCGTCGAGGTCCGCCACCGGTCGCCCGACGACCGGCCCGCCCGCTGCGGCGCGCAGCAGCGCCACGTAGTCGGTGTCCAGGAAGTCGGTCACGCAGCACAGCACCTTGGCGCCGCTCTTGGCGAGCACGTAGGCGGCCTCCGGCCCCTTGAAGCGCGTGTTCAGCGGCACGAGCACCGCACCGGCGCCGTGCAACCCCAACAGCGCGACGACCCACTCCCAGACGTTGGGCGCCCAGATCGCCACCCGGTCACCGGGCGCCACGCCCAGGGCGATGAGCGCTCGGGTGACCCGTTGTGCCTCGGCCGCCAGCTCGGCGAACGAGAGCGTGCGGTCGGCGTCGACGATGGCAGGGGCGTCGCCGAGGCGCTCGGCGACGTCGGCGAGCAGGCGAGGTGTGGTCCCCCATCGCTCGTCGCCGCGGACGATGGTGGCGTCGGCGCCGCCGACCGTGGATCCAGAGGAAGCGTCGGACATGGGCCGCGAGCCTAGCCGTCGGGCCGACCAGACCTGATGGGGCGTCAGATTCGCCTGCCGGTCGAACGACCACGCCATACTGGCGAGCCGTGAGCCCGTTCACCCTCCGCCGCCAGGCCGCCCGCGTCGTGCTGCTCAACGCCGCCGGCGAGGTCCTGCTGCTGGAGGCGATCGACCCGGCCGACCGGTCGAAGGGCACCTGGTGGGAGATCCCGGGCGGCGGCATCGACCCCCACGAGGACTCCGCCGACGCCGCCCGCCGCGAGCTCCACGAGGAGACCGGGATCCTCGAGGTCACGGTCGGACCCTGCGTCTGGATCCAGCACGCCCAGTTCACCTTCGGGGGCCTGCACTTCGATCAGCACGAGCGCGTGCACGTGGCGTGGACCGAGGACGCGCACGAGGTACGGCCGGCGGCGCTGGAGCTGCTCGAGGCGGCGGCGTTTCGCGGGCACCGGTGGTGGGGCCTCGACGACCTGCTCCAGGCGCCGGTCAAGGTGCTCCCCCACCGGCTGCGCGAGTTCCTCCCCGATCTGGTCGCCGGCCGTCTGCCCGACGACCCGCTCGACATCACCCACACCGGCGGCTGGTGAGCGCCCGCCCGCCCCGCACCGACTTCGGCACCGACGACCCAGCGAAGCTGACGGCGCTGATCGGCTCGGCCGTGGCGTGCCTGCTCATCGGCTTGTTCCTGACCGGCGGCGGTGCCCGGTTGCTCGCCGCCGTCCCCCTGGTGGCGTTCGCCGTGCTGTCGACGGCGGCCTACAGCCGGGCCCGGGCATCGTCGTTGACGAAGCGTCGCCTGTGGGATGCCCTCCTCGACGACCTGGCCCTCACCGGCACCGAGACGGCCCTGGATGTCGGATGCGGCCGCGGCCTGGTGCTGGCCGGACTGGCGCAACGGCTGCCCCACGGCAGGGCCATCGGCGTCGATCGGTGGCGCACGCGTGAGCAGTCGGGCAACCACCCCGCCGCCACCGAGGCGACCATGCGCCTGCTCGGCGTCGACGGGCGCACGGAGGTTCGCACGGGCGACGCCAGGACGCTGCCGCTCGAGGACGCGTCCGTCGACGTCGCCACCGCCGGCCTGATCCTCGACCACCTCGACGGCGCCGACCGGCGCCTCGCCGTCGACGAGCTGCTGCGCGTGCTGCGACCTGGCGGCCGGCTGGTGGCGGTCGACCACCGGCGTCTCGACGACGTGCTCGACCAGCTGCGCGTCGCCGGTTGCGCGCCGGTGCGCGCCTGGCGCCAGCGCGGCGGGCCGCCATACCCGGCGTTCCATGTGATCGTGGCGACCACACCGCCGGTCACGACCGGGCAGGCGCACTAGGCGGCGAAGGCCCGATCGATCAAGGCGTGCAGCTCCGCCGGGGGAAGGCGTGCTTCGAGGGTCGACGTGCCGGCGTCGTCCAGACCGAACACCCATTGCGCGATGTAGGCCTGCAGCAGCCCGGAGAACAGACCGGCGAGCGCTTCCGGATCGCCGGGGCGGAGCTCGCCCGAGGTGATGCCCGCCGCCACGATCCCCTCCTCGAACGCCATCACCTCGCGATAGCGGGCGTACCCGGCCTCGTTGAGGCTGGCGCGCATGGCCCAGGTGGCACCGCCGAGCTCGCGCTGGAAGACGCGGTAGAAGTCCGGCCGCTCTCGGAAGTAGGCCAAGGACACGTCGGCCACGCGATGCAGCTGGCCCAACGGTGACGCCTCGTCGGCGCAGGCGGCGTGCATCGCGGCCAGCAGCGCCCCACCCTGGCGCTCGAGCACCTGGGCGAACAGATCGTCCTTGCCCTCGAAGAACCCGTACAACGCCCCGACCGAGAACTCGGCCTGCTCGGCGACCTCCTTCAGCGTGGCGCCGTGGAAGCCCTTGCGGCCGAAGACGCGCTCGGCGGCGTCGAGGATGTGGTCGCGGCTGACCCGGTCCTTGTGGGCGCGCCGCTGGTCCCGCAGGCTCGGCGCGTCGCCCCCGGCGGCGGTCACGTCTGGCGGCCCTGCGTCGCGGCCTTGGCCCACTTGGCGCGCTCGTCGACCGTGATGGTCGTCTCGGGCCGGATCGACAGCAGGCTGACCTTGGCCCCGCGCGGGGCGGTGAGGGCAGCGACGACGGCGTGGGCGACGACGTCGGTCGGCACGTAGTTGAAGTCGTCGGTGATCCCGAGGCGCTGCCAGGCCTCCATGAAGGCGATCAGGTCCTCGTCCGGCCACGACGTGTTGAACTCCGACACGGTCGGGCCGAGCCGCACCGTCGCGACCCGGATGCCCGACCCGCTCAACTCGACATCGAGCCCCATGGCCAGGTATTCGACGGCGGCCTTCGTGGCGCCGTACGGGAGCATGTGCGGGTACGGCTTCTGGATCGAGTCGCTGGAGATGAACACGACGTCGCCGGGGATGCCGGCGTCGAGCATGCGGGCCGTGGCGCGACGGGTGCACAGCAGCACGCCGAGGAGGTTGGTGTCGACGATGGCCCGCAGCCGCTCGACCGACACGTCGGCGACGGCGCCCAGGTACCCGACGCCTGCATTGTTGACGAGCGCCTCGACCGGACCGGCCTCGGCCTCGACGGCGTCGAAGAAGGCGTCGACCGAGGCCTCGTCGGTGACGTCGAGCCGGTGGACGACGGGCGTGCCGCCGGCGGCGGCGACGGCGTCGGCTGTCTCGGCCAGGCGATCCTCGCGCCGGGCGCCGATGCCCACCGTCCAGCCGAGCGCGCCCAGCGCCACGGCGATCTCGCGTCCCACGCCGGCGCTGGCACCGGTCACCGCGGCGACGCGCTGCGGGTGCGGCTGCACGCCCCAGGCGCCGGATTCGTTGGTCGCGGCCACGTCATCCTCCGACTTCAGAAAAGTGAACGACGGTTCAGCGTAGCCGACGCGGCAACGGGCTCAGCCGGTCTGCCCGCTGTCGAGGCCGCCGATGGTCGGCGACGTCGTCGAGGACGAGTCGTCGCCCGGGTTCTGCTCGACACACCCCTGGAGGATCTTCGGGATCTCCGTGTTCTCGAGCGACTGGCCGCTGCTCGCCGCCTCGTTGAGCTCCTTGAACCGCTCGAACGGCACGGTGTCGCGGATCTCCTCGTAGACGCACCGGCAGACCGACCGGGCGTTGTCCGCGGCGCAGCGGTCGATGAAGAGCCGTTCGATGGCCGGCGTGTAGTCGCTCGTCTCCGCCGTCGACGCCGTGGAGGGGTCCGACGTGGGGTCGGTCGTGGGGTCGGTCGTGGGATCGCTGGTCGAGCCCTGCCCGGTCGTCGGGGACGAGGTCGCGGTCTCGCCCGAGCCACCCGACCTCGTGAGGAGCACGGCGCCTCCGCCCAGCAGCGCCAGGACCAGCACCGCGATGCCGATGAGCAGCGGCGTCTTCGACTTCTTCGCCGGCGCCGGCGCAGCCTGCGACGGCGGGTAGACCTGGGCCGTCATCGCACTGGCCGCGGCGACGCCGGACTGGGTCATGGCGCCGGGTGTGGCCGCCGGGGCGCCTGGCAGCGCACCGCCGCGCATGACGTCCGCCACGACGGCGCCGCACGACCCGCAGAACTCCGCGCCCGGCGCCAGCGACGCCGAGCAGCTCGGGCAGATCGCCGTCGACGTCGGCACGAAGGACACCCCGGTGGCGGCCCCGAGCTCGGCCTCGACCTCGGCGGGCACGGTGAGCTTGCCGGCGTCGAGCCCCTCGGCCCGGCGCGCCGCTTGGAGCTCACGCCCGAACTCCACGGCCGACTGCTGCCGGTCGTCGGGGTCCTTGGCCATCGATCGCTCGATGACCCGGCAGATCGAGTCGGGCACGCCGCGCTGGCGCAGGTCCGGCGGCGCCTCCGTCAGGATCCGGCGCAGCATCGGCACCATCGACTCGTCGCCCTCGACCTGGAAGGCCGGCACACCGTAGAGCAGCTCGAAGATCGTGGAGCCGAGCGAGTAGACGTCGGCCAGCACCGACGGGCGCTGACCGTCGAGGACCTCGGGCGGCGCGTGCGCCATCGAGGCCGTGATCACGCCGCTGCGCGTCTCGTGGCCACCCGAGATCCGGGCGATGCCGAAGTCGGTGAGCTGCGCCTCGCCGTAGGCGGACATCAACACGTTGCCCGGCTTGATGTCGCGGTGGATCACCCCGGCGCGATGCGCCGTCTCGAGTGCGCCGGCGAGGTGCACGCCGATGAGCGAGGCGTCCTGCCAGTTCAGGAGGTTGCCCGCCTCCATCCGGTCGGCGAGGGACCCACCGGGCAGGAAGGCCATGACGAGGTAGGGCCGCCCCGACGAGGCGAAGCCCGCGCCGTACACGGTCACGATGTTCGGGTGGTCCGACAGCGCGCCCATGGCGTGGCACTCGCGCTCGAACCGGTCCTTGGCCGCCTCGTCGAGGTTCAGCGCGGCCAGCACCTTGACGGCGACCGTCCGCCGGAACGACGGCTGGTACGCCTTGTAGACGGTGGCGAAGCCACCGACACCGATTTCCTCTGGAGCCTCCAGGCCCTCGATTCCGAGGTCCGTCGTCACATCGCCCTCCGCACGGCGCCGAGTCTAGGGAGCACAGCGTGCCGGTGCGTTCACCCGTACTGATCCAGCAGCAGATGCGCTGCCAGATCGAGCTCGTCGCCCGCTTCGGTGATGCCGAGCCACCCGTTCACCCAGCCCACCAGCGACGAGTACCACACGTGCCCGAGCACCCGGGCGATCTCGGAGGCGAGTGCCTCGTCGAACCCGTCGGGGAACGCCTGGAGCTGGATGCGCAGCATCGACTGCGCGATGTCCTGCTGGCACTCGGCCACCTGCGGGTCGGACCCGGACATCGCCGTGACCAGCGCAGCCGAGAGCTTGGGTTCGCGCTCCATGGCGCGCGTGGCGCGTCGCAACAGGTCGACGAGTCGATCGGCGGTCGTCTCACCCCGCGGCGGCTTGGTGCCCACGCGGGCTTCGAGCGCCTCGACCCATTCCACCTGCGCTGCCGCCAGCAGGTGATCCTTGCCCGAGAAGTAGCGGTAGAGCGTGCCCAGGGCGATGTCGGCACGCTGGGCCACGTCTCGCATCTGCACGGCCTCGTACCCACCCTCCGACGCCAGCTCGAGCGCGGCGGCGATGGCGCGCTCGCGACGCGCCGCCTGGCTCTTGGTGAGGTGCTCCGGCACGACGTCGGCCATCGAGCGAACTGTAACGAGTTCCACTGCACCGGGCGCGCGATGCCGCCGGTAGGGTTCGCGCCCGTGCCCGGCAGCGACGAGGACCCCGATCACGCCCCGAGCGACGCGGACCCGACGCCGGAGCCCGGGCTCGGCACGATGCTGCGACGCGGGATGCTGCGGCGTTGCCCGGCATGTGGCGAGGCCACCATGTTCCGCTCCTGGTTCGCCATGCACGACCGGTGCGCCACGTGCGGCCTCGACTTCCATCGCGAGCACGGCCAGGTGCTCGGCGGCGTGACGCTCAACCTGGTGATCACGCTCGGCGCCATGCTCACGGTGTTCTTGTTCTTCGCCATCGTGACCTGGCCCGACGTCCCGGTCGGGCTGTTGGCGGCGATCACGCTCGGCATCTGCGTCGTGTTCCCTATCGCCTTCCTGCCCAGCTCGCGCGGCGCATGGATCGCGCTCGACCAACGGCTCCAACGCTGAGACGAGGTGACGATGACGGCCCACGAACGAATCTCGGTCAACCAGGTGTCCTCATGGGACTGGACGCTCGACGAGGACCTCGAGCGCTACCCCGACCTGGGCATCCACACCCTCGGCGTGCACCAGCGCAAGCTCGATGACACGGGCGACGCCGAGGCCGCGGCGGCGCGCGTCGCCGACGCCGGCATGGCGATCAGCACCCTGCTCGCCGACAACCCGCTGCGGCTCGCCGAGCCGGACACCTGGCTCGACGCCGCCTACGAGCTCGGACGGACCCTCGACCTCGCCCGAGCACTCGGCGCCGAGACCGTCACCATCCCGACGGGCGATGCCGGCACCCTGCCGTGGGAGCGCGCCGCGGACGCGCTCGCCGATGCACTGCGGCCGACGCTGGCCGAGGCGGAGCGTGAGCACCTGGTCGTCCTGCTCGAGCCGACCAACGCCCTCCGCCGCGATCTGGGGTTCGTGACGTCGCTGCGCGATGCCATCGAGCTCGGGTGGCGCCTGGGCGCGGGTGTGTGCGTCGAGCTGACGACGAACTGGTGCGAGCGCAACCTCGCCGGCACGATCACCGCCGGCGTCGACCGGATCGGGCTCGTGCACGTCTCCGACCTGGTGATCGGGACGCGCTGCACGCCGGACCGCCGCGTCCCCGGCGACGGCGACCTCCCCTTGGGGCGCGTCGTGGGGCAACTGCTCGATGCGGGCTACGACGGCAGGTTCGAGCTCGAGCTGCGTGGACCGCACATCGACGAGGAGGGCTACGCCTCCGCCATCGAACGCTCGCTGGCGGCGCTGGCCGACCTGATCGAGCCACCCGACGACGAGGACGACGACGATGCCGACGTTCCGCCGGATGTGGACGCCGCCGACGGGTGACGCCTCAGCGTGACGGCGCCTGCGCCAGCCACTCGCTGCGCAGCTGCGCCTTGCGCACCTTGCCGTTGGGGTCGCGCGGCAGGTGATCGACGATCGCCACCCGGCGCGGCGCCTTGTAGTCGGCGAGCTCTGACCGGATCCACGCCGTGACGTCGTCGGGACCGAGCGACGCGCCCGGGCGCACTTCGACCAACGCCACGAGGGCTTCGCCCCACCGATCGTCGGGCACCCCGAACACGGCGCAGTCGATCACGTCGCGGTGCTCGTGCAGGCAGTCCTCGATCTCGCGCGGGTAGATGTTCACGCCGCCCGAGATCACCATGTC
>JAGQTE010000383.1 GCA_020439175.1 Acidimicrobiales bacterium
CGGCGCCCATCTGTCGCGCGCCGACGTGGCGCGCTCGCCCTTCTACGAGCTGATCGATGTGGCGTTGGCCGGTGCCACGCAGACGATCGGAGCGGTGGCGGCCAGCGCCCATGACGCCGAGTTGCTGGGCGTGCCGACCGGATCGCCGCTGCTGCGCTGCGAACGGGTGACGCGCGCCACCGACGGTGCGGTGGTGCTGGTGAGCGAGCACCTCTTCCCGGCGCACCTCACCGAGTTCGTCGTCGAGCTGGCGCATGCCGATGCCTCGATGGCGCCGACGGGTCTGCGCCTCGTGGAGTGACCCGTCGGCGGGGCGTCGATCAACTGGACACCAAGGCGATGTTGGCCACGATGTTCAGGACGATCAGGACCACGGCCAAGCCGATGGCGATGCCACCGACGATCAGGCCGCCGAGCGCCAGGCCGTCACCCTGGAGCATGCCGCCGGACGAGCGGATCTTGTTGCGGGCCATCACGCCGGTGACGACGGCGGCGATGCCGAGCGGCACGCCCAGCACGGCGCAGAGGCAGCCGAAGGGCAGGCTCAAGATGCCGCAGACCAGGCTGACGATGGCGAGCGGTTCGGTCTGCGCCGGTGTCGGCGCGCCGTAGCCGTACATCGGCTGCCCGTACTGGGGCTGACCGGCGTAGGGGCCGGGGCCGTAGCCCGGTTGCTGCGGCTGGCCGTACGGCCCCTGTGCGTACGGTCCCTGTGCATACGGTCCCTGTCCGGCTGGTGGCGCCTGACCGGGCGTCCACGGCCCGGGTTGGCCGTAGCCACCGCCGGCGTCGGGCGTGGGCGCGCCTGCGCCACCCGTCGGGTCGCCCGACGGCGGCACCGGAGGCGGCTCCGGTGGCGTGGCCGACGGATCGGCGTCCCAGCCGGGACCCGGCGGCGGCGTATCGGTCATGCGTCATCCTGCCTGGCGAGGGGTGTCGAACGAACCGGCGCAGCCTAGGCGACGCCGAGGCGGACGGCGGCGGACGCGGCCCGGCGTTCGGCCTCGTCGCGCGGCAGCACCTGCCACAGGTCGTCCTCCCGGTCGTCCCAGGCGTGCAGGAGTGCCGCGGCACGTGCGGAGCCGGTGATGGCGACGTGCTCCTCGACCAGCCAGCGGGCGCGGTCCCGGGCGTCGCGATCGGGGCGGACCGGCTCGACCAGGTCGCGGTTGATCCGGGCGGCGAGGTGCGACGCATCGCCGTCCCACACCAGCACCTCGCCCCCGGTCATGCCGGCGCCGAGGTTGGTGCCGACCGTGCCGAGGATCACCACGGTGCCGCCGGTCATGTACTCGCAGCAATGGTCGCCGGCCGCCTCGACGACGGCGTCGGCACCGGAGTTGCGCACGGCGAACCGCTCGCCGACCGCACCGGCGACGAACAGCCGGCCGCCCGTGGCGCCGTACAGACAGGTGTTGCCCGCCAGCACCGGCGGCTCGGGTGCGACCACGGTGGCGGCGTCGGGCCGGATGGCGATCGTGGCGCCGGCGAGGCCCTTGCCGACGTAGTCGTTGGCCGGTCCGCGCAGCACGAACCGCACGCCGGGTCCGGCGAAGGCGCCGAAGCTCTGACCGGCGACACCGTCGAGCTCGATCGTCGCCGTGCCCGGCGGCGTCCGGGCGCCGAACTCCAGGGCCAGGGCGCCCGACAGCGCGGCGCCGAGCGCACGGTCGGTGTTGGCGACCGTGCGGCGGATCGTCGGGTGGTCGCCGTCCCAGATCGGTCGGAAGGCCTCGGCCAGCAGCTCGTCGCCCAGGCGGTCGCGCGGGCGTTGGATGGAGTCGTGCGCCACGAAGTGCCGCGGAGCGTCCGCCGGCGTCGGCGCCCGCAGCAAGGGTGCCAGGTCGACGCTGTCGACGGCCGGGTTCCCGAAGGTGCGCTGGCGCAGCAGGTCGACCCGCCCGATCACCTCCTGCACCGATCGGGCGCCGAGGGCCGCGAGGCGCCGCCGCACGTCGTGCGCCACGAAGAGCAGGTAGGCGGCGACGCCTTCGGGGGTGCCGGCGAAGTTCGCCCGCAGGTGGGGTCGCTGCGTGGCGATGCCGGGCGTGCACGTGTCTCGATGGCAGGCGCGCAGCATGATGCAGCCCTCGGCGATCATCGCCGCGGTGCCGAAGCTGAACTCGTCCGCGCCCAGCAGCGCCGCCGTGACGATGTGACGGCCGGTGGCGAACCCGCCGTCGACGCGCAGCGTGACGCGGTCGCGCAGGCCGGCCGCCACCAGCGCCTGTTGCGCATCGGCGAGGCCGAGCTCCCACGGCATCCCGGCGTGCTTGATGGAGGAGAGAGGGCTGGCACCCGTGCCACCGTTGGCGCCCGAGATGTGCACCGTGTCCGCCAGGGCCTTCACGCATCCGGCGGCGATCGTGCCGACGCCGGCGCCGGCGACCAGCTTCACGGACACCTCGGCGGCGTTGACCTGCTTGAGGTCGTACACGAGCTGGGCGAGGTCCTCGATCGAGTA
>JAGQTE010000384.1 GCA_020439175.1 Acidimicrobiales bacterium
CCTCGGTCGCGCCCGACCCGGCCGCGGCGTCGCGCTCGGGCTCGCCGTCGACGCCCGGATCGGGCTCGGGCTCGGGCGGCGCGTCGAGCGGACGGAACAGGAACGCGTCGATGTCGTCGCCGGAGCCGATGAGGCCGCCGGTGGCCGGGAGCTCGGGGTCGTGGTCGGTCATGGCGTGCTCATGGTGGCATCCCCGCGGGTGCGGGAGGGACCACCCTCACGGGCGATCAGAACGGCGAATCCGGGAAGGCGAGGAGCAGCACGACCGCGGTGAGGTTGAACGCGATGTGCGCCGTGATGGGGATGCCGATGCGGCCGGTGCGCAGCGCGATCGCCCCGAGCACGATGCCGAACAGCAGCAGGGCCGGGAACTGCAGCACCTGGAAGTGGGTCACGGCGAAGAACAGCGAGGACCCCAGCAGGGCGATCGTGGCGCCGTAGCTGCGCTCGGCCGCCCGCAGGACGAGGCCGCGGTAGTAGATCTCCTCCACCAACGGGGCGAACACGACGGTGATGATCAGCAACAGGCCGATGCCGACGACGTCGGTCGCCTGGTCGGTGAGCTCGCGCGCCTCGGCGGAGACGTCCGGGGTGCCGATGAACGGCCGCAACGCCACGTACAGCAGCGGCACCAGCAGCTGGCAGGCGACACCGATGACGGCACCGACGCCCACGTCTCGGGCCCGCAGCTCGAGGCCGAGGTCGGCCTTGACGCCGGCGCCCTTGCGGCGGGCGACCACGATGGCCGGGATGGCCAGCGGCGCCCACAGGAAGAACTGCAGCAACGCCCGCATGGCGAGGGTGAGGTCGATCGTCCCGACCGTCACCTCCGGCGACTGCCCGGTGGCCAGCTGACCGGTCACCTGGCCGATCACGCCGCCGGCGCCCGAAGGCCCTTGGGTGAGCTGCAGCGAGGTGACCACGATCGAGTAGATGATGGCCACGCCGAACGTGGCGCCGACGTAGCTGCCCACCGCCACCATCAGTGGCATCGGCGGCTCCCAGCTGATGCCGAAGCGCTTGGCGATGCCGTGCTCGTCGAGCTCGTCGGCCTCGACGCCCAGCACGCGATCGAGCGCGCTGGTCGTGCGCCCGGCACCGTCGTCGGCGACCGAGGTCGGCTGGGAGTCCTCGTCGCGGTCGGCCACGGCGGGCCACGATACGCAACGGCACCGCCGGGGCGAGAACCGGCGGCGACCATCCCCCGCCGCGCCGCGGGCCGTCAGTAGCGTTTCGTGCCATGACGCGCCACTGCGACCGTCCCGGCTGTCCCGACCCCGCCGTGGCGACCTTGGGCTACGAGTACGCGCAGAGCACCGTGTGGCTCGTCGACCTGACCGGCGAGAGCCATCCGGCCACCTACGACCTGTGCCTGTTCCACGCCGACAGCCTCACCGTGCCGATCGGCTGGGACCTGCGGGACCGGCGCCAGGCCATCGTCGCCCACGAGCGCGCCCAGGCCGCCGCCGCGCCGCCTGCGTGACGACGGCGACGCCGACGGTTGACAGGGATTTTCGCCGCGCTCTTCTAGGCTGTCGGGCATGACGCCCGAGCAGTCCCCTCCTCCCCCGCCCTCCGACGGCCGTGAGCCGCGCGGGTTCGGCGGCGAGCAAGGTTGGCCGCGTTGGACGGTGTGGGTGCTGCTGGCGGTGTTCGTCGGGGCGCTGTTCATCGTCCCGGCCATGACGGCGGTGAACCCGTCCCAGCAGGTCTCCTACGGCACGTTCCTGTCCGACCTCGAGGCGGGCAAGATCTCCGAGGCGCAGTACAACAACCGCAACGGCAACGTGACCGGCAAGTACCAGGACGGCAACGCCTTCTCCACCACCGGCCCGGTCCCCCCGCCCGATGCCGACGCCGAGACCATGCAGCAGAACGGGGTCACCTTCGTCACCCCCGAAGAGAGCATCTGGCAGACGCTGATCATCTACATGCTCCCGTTGGTGCTCGTCATCGGGTTCTTCTTGTGGATGCAGCGGCGGGCGTCGTCGCAGATGGGCGGGATCATGTCGGTGGGCCGCTCCAAGGCGAAGCTCTACACGACCGAGCGCCCCGACACGACGTTCGTGGACGTGGCCGGCTACGACGGCGTCAAGCAGGAGATCACCGAGATCGTCGACTTCCTGAAGCACTCCGAGCGCTTCTCCGAGATCGGTGCCCGCATCCCCAAGGGCGTGCTGCTCGTCGGTCCTCCCGGCACGGGCAAGACCCTCATCGCACGCGCCGTCGCCGGCGAGGCCGGCGTGCCGTTCCTGTCGGTCACCGGCTCGGACTTCATGGAGATGTTCGTCGGCGTCGGCGCCAGCCGGGTCCGTGACCTGTTCCAGACGGCCCGCAAGATGGGCAAGGCCATCATCTTCATCGACGAGATCGACTCGATCGGACGCAAGCGTGGCGCCGGCCTCGGCGGCGGCCACGACGAGCGGGAGCAGACGCTCAACCAGATGCTCGCCGAGATGGACGGCTTCGAGGTCTCGGCCGGCATCGTGATGATGGCGGCCACCAACCGCCCCGACATCCTCGACCCGGCGCTGCTGCGCCCGGGACGGTTCGACCGCCAGGTGGTGGTCCCGCTGCCCGAGCTCGAGGACCGGCGCGAGATCCTCGACGTGCACGCCAAGGGCAAGCGCATGAGCCCCGACGTCGACCTGGACGTGGTCGCCCGAGGCACGCCGGGGATGAGCGGCGCCGACCTGGCCAACCTGGTGAACGAGGCGGCGCTGTTCGCCGTGCGCGAGGGTGACGACGTCATCCGGATGCGCCACTTCGAGGAGGCCCGCGATCGGGTGTTGATGGGCCAGCGCCGTGAGTCGATGGCCCTCAGCGACGGCGAGAAGGAAGCCATCGCCTACCACGAGGCCGGCCACGCCCTGTGCGCGGCCGTGCTGCCCACGGCCGATCCGATCCACAAGGTCACGATCATCCCGGCCGGCATGGCGCTCGGCGTCACCCAGCAGCTCCCCGACCAGGAGCGCCACATCTACCGGCAGGACTACATCGAGGACTCGCTGGTCGTGCGCATGGGCGGGCGCATCGCCGAGGAGCTGGTGTTCGGCGTCATCTCGACCGGCGCCAACAACGACCTCGTCGGCGCCACCGAGCTGGCCCGCAAGATGGTGCGCGAGTGGGGCATGTCCCGACGGGTCGGGCCGATGGCCTGGGGCAACCAGGGCCCGGTCTTCCTCGGCGAGGACATGATGCACAGCCGCGACTACTCCGACGACACGGCACGCGTGATCGACGAGGAGGTCGAGCGCATCCTGCGCGAGCAGGAGCAGCGCTGCCGCGACACGCTCACGGACCACCGCCGAGCGCTCGACCTGATCGCCCGGGCACTGCTCGAGCACGAGACCATCGACGGCTCCGAGGTCGTGCGCCTGCTGGAGCTCACCGGTGCCTCGCTGCCCGACCGCACCGGCGTGGCCCCGCCGACGGCTGCCGCCGCCGCTGCGCCCGCAGCGCCGGAGCCCGCCGGCCAGCATCACGTCACCCCGACCGACTGATCCGGTGGAACGCCTCGGTTTGGCGGTGGCGCTGATCGTCGCGGCGATCGCCGTGGCCGCCGTCCTGCGCCGGCGGGGCGGCGACGCCCCGACCCAGACCAGCTGGTCGGTGCCGAGCCAGCTCGACCCTGCTGATCTCGGCCACCTGCACGCCACGTGGGCCGTCGTGACCTTCACGTCGGCGACGTGCAACTCGTGTGCCGCCGTGCGCTCCGACGTCGCCGGGCTCGCCGATCCCGGCCGGGTCGCCGTGATCGACCTCGAGGTCGGCGAGGCGCGCGAGCTGCACGAGCGCTACGGGATCGACGCCGTCCCCACCCTGGTGCTGGTCGACGCCGCCACCGGGGTGGTGCACGCGTCGGCCGTCGGGCCGCTCGATCCCGACGACCGGAACCGGCTCGCCGAGCTCTGCGCCGCCCAGCCCCCGACGCTCGACGCGGGCACGCCGGTCGATCTGCCCTGACCGTCAGCGGCCGGGCGGCCCGACCGGGATGCCTCAGCCCGGCGGCACCACGCTGGTCGGCGCAGTGGTCGACGACGGTGCGGGTGCAGGTGCGACCGTCGTGTCCGAGCTCGGGACCGGCACGCTCGCCGTGGTCCCCGGCACGGTGCCCGGCGACGTCCCCGGGGTCGTCCCCGGCACCTCGATGTCGGGCGGCAGCCCCGTGCCGACGGGCGCCGAGACGTCGGGCGGCTCGGGCGCCGGTGGGGCGGCGATCGTCCCGTCGACCGGGAGCGCCAGCCCGACGGAGAACCCGTCGTCGGTGGCCAGCTTGTGCTCGACGACCACCGCGCCGTCGGCGCGCAGGTCGATGCTGGCGCGCTCGGCGTCGTCCACATCGCCCAGGTCGATGACGGCCCGCGCGCCGGCCGGGATCTGCACCGGGTCGTCGAGCGGGGTGCGCCGGCCGTCGCGCAGGACGTCGACCTGGACCGTCACGGCGGCGGCGGTCGGGTTGGCCACCAGCAGCTGGTTGCCGCGGACGCCGTCGAGGCCGGCCGTCGGCACGAGCCAGCGGCTGGCGACCAGCGGCGACCCGAGCCCGGCGCTGATGCCCGGCGCGCCGCCACCGCCGCTCAGCAGTCGGCCCACGGCCACGGCCGGTCCGCGGTAGACGGCGGCATCGGCCCAGTAGCCGCCCGTCGCCGGGAGGCGTCGGTCGCCGGCCACGTCCACGACCGTGTAGGCCTCCGGACGCACGACCATGGCGAACGGCTCGATCGGCTCGCCGCCGTCGGCGACGACGATCACCTCGCCGTCGGCCTCCTCCTCGTCGGGGTTGAAGGCCACCAGCTGCTGGATCTGGTCGGCGGCGACCGGTGCGCCCTCGGCGAAGAGCCACTGCGCCGCCACGGCCGGTGCACCAGGGGTCAACGTGATGCCGACCGGCCCGTCGTCGGTCCCGTCCCAGATCGAGATGGCATCGACGGCGACACGGCCGGCGCGGGCGACGAGCACGGCCGAGACCTGCTCGCGCAACGTGACCGACGCCGAGATGTCGAGGACGGCGACGTGCCCGCCGCGCACCAGCTTGGGGCGGTACTCCTCAGGGGTGCGTGTGCCGTCGTCGGTCTCGAACCGCAGATCGACCACGGCGTCGTCGGGGAAGGGGTTGAACACGACGAGCAGCTGGCGCACCCCGGCCCGGGTCGGTGCGCTCGGCACGTACCAGGTGCCTTCGGCGCGCGACGAGCAGGCCGCGACGGCGTCGCCGCCCGGTCCGGCCACGCGGTGCTCGACCGCCACCTCCGGGCGGTCGGCCTCGACCAGCACGCCGGCCCATTCGGCCTCGATCAGGTCGCTGACCGGCACGTCGATCCGCTCGGCGGGGCCGACCTGCACGTCGCGCCGGGCGCGCGCACCGGTGTCGGTCATGGCGGTGAGCACGACGGAGGAGGCGGCATCGCCGGCGTTGAGGACGGTCACGGTCTGCTCGGCGACTCCGTCGTCCTGCCCGGTGGCCGAACCGCCGGCGCAGAACCACGTGGATCGGCTGGCGCCGGGGCCGGGGACGACGGGCATCAGGCGGGCCAGGTCCGACGGTGCGGTCGTCACCTCGTCGACGCCGGATCGCTGCTCGTAGGCCACGGCACCGGCGATGCACGCCAGCAGGACGACGATGATCGGGAGGCGCCACGCCCTCATGCGTCCACCTCCGCTGCGCCGAGGTCGGCGAGCTCCTCCTCGGGCGTCCGGGCACGACGGCGCCGCTCGTCGACCACGACCCGGATGCGCAGCAGGACCAGGATCGCCAACGCCCACGCCACGACCTGTGCCACCAACCCGCCCACGTAGGCGGGCGGCGTCGTGTAGCGCAAGGTGGCGTCGCCGGTCGTGGAGGGGCGCAGCAGCATCGACCAGCCCTGCACCGTCGTCTGCTCGGCCGTGGCACCGTCGACGTCGAGCGTCCAGCCGGGGTCGGCGTCCGCCGCCAGGTACACCGTGGCGGGATCGTCGATGCTCCCGCTGAACTGGCCGTAGCCGTCACGGAACCGCAGCGCCGTTGCGGCATCCGGTGGGATCCGCGCCCCGTCGGCCTCGGCGTCGAGCAGGGCCCGCACGGGCGACCACTCGGCGTTCTGATACACGACCAGCGCCGGGTTGCCCTCGACGCGCGCCAGGTCGAGCTGGTCGTCGAGCGCCCCGAGGACTTCCGGCCGCGGGGCCTCGGCGGCACCGACGCCGGGTGCGGGTCCCCGCCGGTCGGGCACCACCACGTAGCGGATGCCCATCGGTCCGAGTGCTGCGCCGAGCCGGCTGGAGTCGCCATCGAGCGCCTCGGCCAGGGCGTCGGCCAGCAGGTCGGTGCCGGTGCCCGGTCGGGCGTAGAGGTCCTCGACCGACGGGGGCCCGTCATAGGAGACGCCGAAGGCCACGGGGACGTCCTCGGTGCCGGGCACCGTCCAGCCGTTGAGCGGCAGCACGGCGGGGTCACCCACCCACAGGACCCGGAACGGCCCGTCGGTGCGCTCGTCGAGCTGGTCGACGGTGGCGGCGAAGTCGCTGGTGGGCAGACGCCAACCGCCGTCGATCGTGGCCGCCAGTGCCGGCAGCAGGAACACGAAGAACCCGGCGCCGGCGACGACCGCCACGACCTGGCGCCAGCCGAAGTGGTAGTCGGGCAGGTCGACCTCGAACGCCGCCATGCCGAGCGCGGTGGCGAACGCCAGCGCCGCCGCCGCCACCGCCAACGGCAGCTCCGGCGCCGGGAACGGGGTGATCCACCCCTGTGCCGCCACCCACACGACCGCCCACGCCGCCAGCGCCAGGGTCCAGCACCGCACCGCCCACACCAGCCGCCATCCCTTGCCGATGAGCAGCGCCAGCGACGCGGCGGCGAGGAGCCCGTAGCCGGCGATGCCGACCTCGACCGGACCGGTGTCGAAGCGCACGAGCGCGGCGAGGTCGACGGCCGTGCCCGGTGCGCCGCCGCCGGCGAGCGACGAGGCGCCGGCCAACTGCTCGAGCGGGCGCTGCACGAACCCCACGGTCCACGGGCCCAACAGGACGCCCGCGACCAGCGCGGCACCGACGGCGGTGACGGGCAGGCGCCACCACCCCGCGGCCCGACCGCCGAGCAGCCCGCCGAGTGCCAAGGCCACGCCGATCCCCGCCACGACCACGATCGCCACCGGCGCCAGCAACGCCGCCAACGCCGTCACGATGCCGAGCCCGATGATGTGGTGCCCCAGCGGACGGTCCGGCACGCCGGGCCCGCGCTCGCCGCCCAGGACACCGAACGGGGCCGCCCGCGACGCCCGGGCGAGGATGGCGATGATCCACGGTGCCAGGGCGTAGACCACGAGCGCCCCCCAACGGCCCCACGCCATGGCGTTGACCAGCACCGGCGTCGCCAGGTAGGCGAACAGACCGACCACCCGGGCGCGCCGGGAGCCCACGGGCCGGCACAGGCGCCACATGCCGATCGCCCCCACCGGCAGGGTCGCCAGGATCAGGATCTGGCGCAGCAGGCTGGTGCTGCCGAGCGTGAGCGCGGACGCCGCCGCCAGCGCGCCGTTCGCCGTCGGCGACGGTCCGACCGTGCCCACGCCGACCTCCCGGTAGCGCGAGGTCCACGCTTCGAACAGGGTCGCCGGGTCACCGGGGAACCGCACGAACTCGCCCACCACCGGGATGGTGTCGGTGAGCCAGGCGCGCGATCCGAGCACGAGGAAGGCGATGGCGAGCACCCAGGCCGTCACCGCCGATCCGCCGCGGGCGGAGGTGATGACCTCACCCGAGCTCGATGCCGCCAGGGCATCGCGGTCTTCGGCGCGCCGGCCGAGGACCTCGCCGCGCAGACGGGCGAAGCCGCGCACCTGCAGGTGCCGGACGTCGCGGTCGGGCACCTTGCGGATGCGCTCGACGAGCTGACGGCGTTGCCTGCGGTCCTTGAGCGACCGCCGACCGGCGCGCCACCCACCGGCCAGGGATGCGGCGTGGGCGAAGCGCGCCGTCACCAGGCTGACGACGAGCTCGGCCAGCAGCAGCAGGCTGAGCTGCGGCCGCACCCGCATCCGATGCCACCGGCCGTAGGCCACGCCGACCGTGCGCACCTGCGCCGCCGTGCGCTCCCGTACGGGGTCGACGGCGCCGCCGGCCGCCCGTTCGGTCCGGGCCTCGTAGTGCGCCACGCGGGCGATCGGTGCCACCAGGACGCGGGCGCCTGCCACGTGCGCCCGCCAGCACAGCTCGAGATCGGCACCGGTGCCGCCGAAGGCCGGGTCGAAGCCGCCGACGGCCTCGAACAGGTCGGCGCGCACCAGCATCGCCGCCGTCGGCACGAAGAAGACGTCGTCGACGGCGTCGTGCTGCTCCTGATCGAGCTCGAGGTGCTCCACCATCGGCGCCGGGAACGCCACCTTGTCGGCGCCCATGCCGACGGCGAGGAGCCGATCGGCGTGGCGCCACGCCACGAGCTTGGGACCGACGACCGCGGCGTTGGAGCGGAACGACTCCTCGACGAGCTGCTGCACCACATCGGGCTCGAAGCGCACGTCGTCGTGGCAGAACACCAAGAACGCCGCGCCCTGCACGGCCTCGGCACCGGCGTTGGCCGCGGCGGCGAAGCCGGAAGCCTCATCGAGGCGCAGCACGTGCGCCCCGGGCGCGCCGAGGGCGACGCGGTCGTCGAGCGGCAACGTCGACGCGGCGTCGACCACCAGCAGGGTGCACGAGGGATAGGTCTGGCCGGCCACGCTGGCCAGGGCGTCCTCGAACCAGGGGCCCGGATCGCGGGCCACCATGACGACGACCACCGGCGGGGCGATCTCCTCCTCGACGACCTCCGGACGCGTGGGCGCGGTCGCCGTGTCGGCCGTCACAGGGGCGGCGGGAGGCTCCGGAGCGGCGTCGTCCACGAAGGGGCAACGGTAGTCGGGCACATCCGCGCGACCACGCACCCCCACGGCCGCTCCTGCGGCTAGACAGGGCGGCGTGCGCCTCGCCGTCGACGCCACCCCGTTGCTCGGTCGACCGACCGGGGTCGGCGCCTTCGCGCGGGCCGTCCTCGACGGTGTGGCCGGGTGTGACGACCTCGAGGTCACGGCGTTCGCCCTGACCTGGCGCGGGCGCCACGCCCTCGCTCCCCTGCTGCCGCCCGGCGTCGAGCACCTCGACCGCGCGCTCCCGGCGCGCCCGCTGCGCGCGGCGTGGCGGCGAAGCGACGTGCCGCGCCTCGATGGGGCACTGGGTCGCCCCGACGTGATCCATGGCACGAACTTCGTCGTCCCGCCGGCTCGGGCGGCGCGCGTCGTCACGGTGCACGACCTCACCTGCATCCGCTTCCCCGAGCTCTGCACCGCCGACACCCTCGAGTATCCGGCCTTGCTGCGACGTGCCATCGCCGCCGGCGCCTGGGTCCACGCCGTGTCGGGGTTCGTGGCCGAGGAGTGCGTGTCGCTGCTGGGCGCCTCCGAGGAGCGGGTCGTGGCCGTCCCCAACGGCGTGGCGCCGGCGCCGCCCGACCCGGCGCAGGGTCCGACCATCCGGGCCCGCCTCGTCGGCGGCGACCGCTACGTGCTCGCGCTCGGCACGGTGGAGCCGCGCAAGGACCTCCCCGGTCTGGTGGCGGCCTTCGAGCTGGTCGCCGACGCGGACCCCGACGTCCGGCTGGTGCTGGCAGGGCCCGACGGGTGGGGCGCCGAGGCACTCACCGCAGCCCTGCGTCGGGCTCGCCACCGCGACCGGGTGCGCCGGATCGGTTGGGTCGACGCCACCGAGCGCGCCGCCCTGCTGCGCGGCGCCACGGCCTTCGCCTACCCGTCGGTCTACGAAGGGTTCGGTCTCCCACCGCTCGAGGCGATGTCGGCGGGCGTCCCGGTCGTGACGACCGCCGCCGGCGCCATCCCCGAGACCGTGGGCGACGCGGCCCTGGTGGTGCCCGTGGGCGACCGCGAGGCGCTGGCGCGCGCCCTGACCCAGGTCCTCGAGGACGACACCGTGCGCCGCGACCTCGTGGTGCGCGGCGGCGCGCGGGTCGCCTCGCACCCCTGGGCGACCACGATCGACGGGCTGGTGGCGCTGTACCGTCGAGCGGCAGACGGCTGAGTCCGGCCGCGATACCGTGGCCGGATGCGAGCACTCGTGACCGGGGGCGCCGGTTTCGTCGGCAAGCACCTGCGTCGCCACCTCGAGGCCATGGGTGACGAGGTCGTGTCGGTCGACCGCACCGACGGCCCCAACCTCCTCGACGCCGACGGCTTCGCACGACTGGTGCGCGACGTGCGGCCCGAGGCGGTGTACCACCTCGGCGGCCAGTCCGACGTCGGCGGGTCGTGGTCGGCACCGCTCGACACCTTCCGGGCGAACGCCGAGGGGACGCTCAACGTGCTGCAGGCGTGCGTGCACGGCGGCGTCGGCCGGGTGCTCGTGATCTCGTCGGCCGATGTGTTCGGGCGCGTGCAGCTGGCGGAGCTGCCCTTGCGCGAGGACGCGCCGCTGCGGCCGGTCAGCCCGTACGCCGCTTCGAAGATCGCTGCCGACTACCTCGGCCTGCAGGCGTGGCAGGGCTACCGGCTCGAGGTCATCCGGGTGCGTGCGTTCAACCACCTCGGCCCCGGGCAGACCAACCGGTTCGTGGCCCCGGCCCTCGCCGAGCGGATCGCCCTCAACGAGCTGGAGGGCCGCGAGGTCGTGCCGGTCGGCAACCTCACCCCCCGACGCGACTTCACCGATGTGCGCGACGTGGCGCGGGCCTACCGGCTGCTCGTCGAGCACGGCGAGCCCGGCGAGGCCTACAACGTGTGCAGCGGACGGGACATCGCCATCAGCGAGCTCGCCGACCGCCTCGTCGAGATGGCGCTGCGGCCCATGCGCCTCGAGGAGGACCCGGGGCTGCAGCGTCCCGTGGACGTCCCGGTGCTGCGCGGCGACTTCACCAAGCTGCACAAGGCCACGAACTGGGAGCCCGACATCGACCTGGACCAGACGCTGGCCGACATCCTCGACGAGTGGCGGCAGGCCGTCGGGGTCCGTCCACCGACGGCCTGAGCGAGCGGCGAGGCGACCGGAGCGTCAGCCGGGTCAGCGGGCCAGGTCGTCGCGCCAACGGCGCACCCGCTGCACCGCCTCGTCGAGCAGCAGGTGCTCGTGGCGGTCGCCGCCCGCGGCGCGCAGCGCGTCGAGGCGCGGGAGCCAGGTGTCGAGGATCTGGCGACCCACGTCGCGCGGCGCGTGCTCGAGCCACAGCAGGTCGTTGTCGAGCAGCGCCAGCTGCAGCTCGACGTCGGTGTGGGTGGCCACGACGACCGGCAGGCGCTC
>JAGQTE010000385.1 GCA_020439175.1 Acidimicrobiales bacterium
GCACCATGGCCGGGATCTACCGGGGCACGTGGGGCGAGATGGCCGCCACACCCACGCTCGACGAGATGGCCCACCGCTACGACCTGTTCCCGACCTGGCGCTACTGGCCGCAGTACTCCGTCCAGACCACCCGCGGCTGTCGCTTCAACTGCGACTACTGCTCGGTGATCCGCATCAACGGACGCGGCGCTCGCCACCACGACCCGTATCAGGTGATCGAGCAGATCAAGCGGCGCAGCGAGCAGACGCGGCTCACCGTCGGCGTGATGTTCACCGACGACGACTTCGGCACCGACCTCGAGTACACCCACGACCTGCTCGACGCCATGGTCGCCAGCAAGGTCAAGATCGCGTGGACCGCGCAATCGAGCATCGGGCTGGCCCGACACCCCGACCTGTTGGCGCTGGCCTACCGGGCCGGGTGCCGCTTCTTGTTCGTCGGTCTCGAGAGCATCACGCGAGACTCGCTGCTCGAGGCCAACAAGAAGAACCGCCCGACCGAGTACGCGGAGCTGATCGGGCGTATCCACGACGCAGGCATCGCGGTCGAGGGTGCGTTCATCTTCGGGTTCGACCACGACGGACCGGACGTGTTCACCGACACCATCGAGTTCGCCGACGAGATCGGCGTCGACATGACCCTGCTGAACATCCTCACCCCGACGCCGGGCACTGCCACCTTCGCCCGGCTGTGGGAGGCCGGCCGCATCGTCGACTTCGATTGGGCGCACTACTGCGGCTACCAGGCGGTGTTCGAACCCGAGCAGATGAGCCGGGCACAACTCGAGGAGGGCCTGCGGCGGGCATACCGCGACTTCTACTCGGCGGGGCGCCGCCGGCGACGCGCCGTTCGGCACCTGCGCCAGTTCACGCCCGACATCGCCGCGGTCCTGACCGGCGTCAACTGGAGCTACGGCCGGGAGTTCCACGACCTGCGCGTGTCCACCGAACCTGCGTATCGAGCACCGCAGGAGGAGCTGGAGCGGTTGGCCATCACCTCGCGTGCCGATGCCAACGAGGCCATCTGGCTCGCGGCGCACCAGGTCGACGGCGCCGAGACCGAGGCCGGCGTGCCGGTGTTGCTCGGTCAGCGTGCCGCCGGCGCCACCTGACGTCCGCCCATGCGCCACGCCCTGTACCTGCCACCGTTCGGCGAGCTCGCCGACGTCCGCGCGCTGGCCGAGATCGCCGCCACCGCCGAAGCTGCCGGCTGGGACGGCGTGTTCGTGTGGGACCACCTGCTGCGCGCCGAACCGGGCGCCGAGGACGTGGCCGACACCACCGTCGCCCTCGCCGCCGTGGCGTTGGCGACCGAACGCGTGCGCTTCGGTCCGATGGTCACCCCCATCTCGCGGCGGCGACCGCAGAAGCTGGCGCGCGAGATCATCACGCTCGACCACCTGAGCGGCGGTCGGCTGGTGTGGGGGTTCGGCCTCGGCGTCGACACGGCGCGCGAGCTGTCGGGCTTCGGGGAGATCACCGACGCGCGCACCCGTGCGCAGATGCTCGACGAGGGCGCCGCCGTGCTCGACGCCCTCGTGTCGGGTCGTGCCGTCGACCACCTCGGTCCCCGCTACGTTGCCGACGGCGTCACGTACCGGCCCCACCCCGTGCAGCGACCGCGGCCGCCGTTCTGGTTCGCGGCACGACGGGGTCACCCCAAGCCCGTCGCCCGAGCGGCCCGCTACGACGGCCTGTTCGCCATCGAGCTCACCGCCGACCAGCTCGCCCGCGACCTCGACGTCGTCGCCGCCATCCGGGGCGGCCGCGACGGCTTCGATGTGGCGGTCACCGCCAACGGCAACGACGTGGCGGCCTTCGCCGCGGCTGGCGCCACCTGGATGATGTGGGACTACCCGCCGGGGGTGGCGTTGGCCGAGGTGCTTGCAGACGCCCGACGCGGACCACGGGTCTGAGCCACGCCGACCGGAGCCGGACGGCGACCGGCCGGTCGATCGCCGACCGGGATGCACTCGGGTGTGGCGCCGCTCAGTCCTGCCAGTCGCTCGGCTCGAGGAACTCCGCCGGTGGCGGCGGCCCCCAGCTGTAGAGGAACTGGTGGCCCTGCCACGGTTCGGGGTGGTAGTCGCCGTCGTCGATGCGGTCGACGTCGGCCGTGTACTCGACGAAGTTGCCGGCCGGGTCGCGTAGGTACCAGAACACGTTGGAGCCGATGGCGTGGCGCCCCATGCCCCACACGTGACGGCCTGGATCGTCCATGAGCAGCGCCGACGCGCCACGGCCGACCTCGTCGGCGTCGTCGACCTCATAGGCCACGTGGTGCAGCTGCGGTCCCGGAGCAGCTTGCACCGCCACGGTGTGGTGCACCTCGCCGGCACGGGTGAATGCGATGACCCCCGGCAGCTGATCAGAGATCTCGAGACCGAGGCCGTCGGTGAGGACACCGAGCGTCGTCGCGAAGTCCGGGGTGCCGAGCACGAGGTGGGTGAGGTTGCTCGGCCGCACCGGTTCGGTGCGGCGCACCCCGTCGGCCGGACGGCCTCGGCGGGGCGCGTCACCCGGGCGGTTCGCCACCGGCGACGGCAGCACGCCTGCTGCTTGGACGGGAGCCGCCACCTCGAGCTCGATGGGCAAGCCGGTGGCTGGTTCGGTGAGGACGAGGCACTCGTCGGACCGACGATCGTGGGCGACGTCGATGTCGAGGGCGGCGAGCGACCTGGCGATGCGGTCGAGGTCGTCCGGGGAGCCGGCGGCGAGCCCCAGGCGGCGCAGCCCGCGTCGTGGCGCTGGGACGAGGCGCAGCTGGCGTCCGCCGTCGCGGGTGACGAACCAACCGTCGCCGTCATCGATCAGTCCGAAGGCGGCGTAGAAGGCGCTGGCCGCAGCGACGTCAGGGACAGCGACGTCGATGGACGTGATGCGGTGCAGCGGCATGGACTACACTTTATCAAGTGATAAAGGCCGACGCGACATCGACGCCGTCCAAGCTGCTGGACGCAGCGCTGGTCGAGTTCGCCGCGCACGGCTACGACGCGGCATCGACCCGGGCGATCGCCGCGCGCGCCGGCGTGCACCAACCACAGATCAACTACCACTTCTCGTCCAAGGCGGCGTTGTGGCGTGCGGCAGTGGACCACCTCTTCGCCCAGCTGGCCGCCGACATCGCTCCCGCGGTCACCGCCGCCGGAGACGACCGCGCCAGGTTCGCCGCCGCCGTACGGGCCTTCGTGCACTTCGCCGCCGCCCACCCCGAGCTGAACCGCATCATGGTGCACGAGTCCACCGTCGAGTCCGATCGGCTGCGTTGGCTGGTCGACACCCATGTGCGCGCCGCCTTCGCCTTCGTGACGAGCATGTGGCACACGCTGCGCACCGACCCCGCGACGCCCCCGATCGACGAGACCGTCCTGTACTACCTGCTCGTCGGCGGCGCCTCCCTCCTGTACGTCAACGCCGCCGAGGCCAGGCTGCTGCGGCCGGACCTCGATCCCACCGACC
>JAGQTE010000386.1 GCA_020439175.1 Acidimicrobiales bacterium
AGAAGGACGCCGCGCTCGAGCGCCGCTTCCAGCAGGTCAAGGTCGAGGAGCCGTCGGTGGCGCACACCATCGAGATCCTCAAGGGCCTGCGCGACCGCTACGAGTCGCACCACCGGGTCACGATCACCGACCAGGCCCTCGTCGCCTCGGCCAACCTCGCCGACCGCTACATCTCCGACCGGCACCTCCCCGACAAGGCGATCGACCTCATCGACGAGGCGGGCAGCCGGCTGCGCATCAAGCGCATGCAGACACCGCCCGACTTCCGCGAGCTCGAGAACCAGATCGCTCAGGTGCAACAGCAGAAGAAGGAGGCTGTCGAGGCGCAACGCTTCGAAGAGGCCGGTCGTCTGCGCGACAAGGAGAAGGAGCTCCTCGCCCAGAAGGACGAGAAGGAAGACGAGATCAAGGCGTCCGGTGTCGACCTCTTCGACGAGGTCGACGAGGAGGCCATCGCCGAGGTCCTGTCGATCTGGACGGGTATCCCGGTCTACAAGCTGACCGAGGAGGAGACGCAGAAGCTCCTCAAGATGGAAGACGAGCTCCACCGGCGGGTCGTCGGCCAGGAGTCGGCCATCAAGGCGGTCAGCCAGGCCATCCGGCGCACCCGTGCCGGCCTCAAGGACCCGAAGCGTCCCGGTGGGTCGTTCATCTTCCTGGGCCCGTCGGGCGTCGGCAAGACCGAGCTCGCCAAGACGCTCGCCGAGTTCCTCTTCGGCGACGAGCAGGCGCTGATCCAGCTCGACATGTCCGAGTACATGGAGAAGCACACGGTCAGCCGCCTCGTCGGTTCGCCTCCCGGCTACGTGGGCTACGAAGAGGGCGGGCAGCTCACCGAGGCCGTGCGGCGCCGTCCGTTCTCGGTCGTGCTCTTCGACGAGATCGAGAAGGCGCACACGGACGTGTTCAACACGCTCCTGCAGATCCTCGAGGAAGGACGCCTCACCGACTCGCAGGGCCGCTCCGTCGACTTCCGCAACACCATCTTGATCATGACGTCGAACCTCGGGACGGCCGACCTGCGTCGGGCCAACGTGGGCTTCGGCAAGGCCGACGAGGCGATCAGCTACGAGCGGATGAAGGACAAGGTCAACGACGCGCTCAAGCAGCACTTCCGGCCCGAGTTCTTGAACCGCATCGACGAGGTCATCGTCTTCCACGAGCTCTCGAAGGAAGAGGTCACCTCGATCGTCGACCTGATGATCAAGCGGGTGCAGCGCCAGCTCGAGGGCCAAGGCCTGGGGCTCGAGCTCACCGAGAACGCCAAGCTGCTGCTCGCCGATCGTGGGTACGACCCGCAGCTCGGGGCGCGGCCGCTGCGTCGGGCGATCCAGCGCCTGGTGGAGGACCCCCTCTCGGAGCGGCTGCTCTGGAAGGAGTTCCGCGCCGGGCAGAAGATCATCGTCGACGCCGAGGACGACCCCGAGACGGGGGAGCGCCAGATCACGTTCGAACCGGTGGAGGGCTTCGAGCCGCCGTCGGTCGAGCTGGCCGGCGCCGGCACCGGCGAGTGAGCCCGGCGCGGTGCTTGGTGTTGGTCTGCGCGCCCGCGCGCAGCTGCACCGATGAGCCGTACGGATCACAGACATGCGACCGCGCGTCGCATACGGTGATGTCCGCATCCTGTCCGATTGGAGCCTCCTCCGGTTCGCCGGTGGGGGCTCCCGTCGTTTTCGTCCCCCGACGTCCATGACGGCCCCGGTGCACGGCATCCGGCGCTGGCGCGCCCTGGCGGCGTCGGTGGTCGCCCTGACCGTGATGGTCCTGTCGGGCTGCCAGCTCGACGTCCGGGTCGACACGGTGGTGGCCGAGGACGGTTCGGGCACGGTGACCGTGGCGGTCGGGCTCGACGACGACGCCCTGAGCCGCGTGGGCGATCCGGCGACGATGCTGCGCGTCGACGATCTCGAGGCCGCCGGTTGGACGGTGGCGTTCGCCGAGCGCGACGCCGCGACCGGCATGACGGTCATCACGGCGTCGAAGCCGTTCGCCGATCCCGAGCAGGCCGCCGTCGTGCTCGGCGAGGTGACGGGCGCCGACGGTCCGCTGCGCGAGGTGCGGCTGACCCGTGAAGCCTCGGTGGCGCGCAACGCCTGGACGTTCTCCGGCACGATCGACCTCTCGGAGGGCTTCGCCGCCTTCTCCGACCCGGACGTCGCGGCCGCCCTCGGCGGCGATCCCCTCGGCGGCAACGTCGCCGCCATCGAAGCCGAGGAGGGTGCGCCGGCTGCCGACATGGTCGACGTCACCTTCACCGTCGACCTGCCCCACGCCGAACCGCAGTCGTGGACGCCGGGCTTCGCCGACGCCACCCCCACGGTCATGACCGCCGAGAGCTCGCAGCTCCTGCCGGTGCCGTTCTTCGGGGGCGAGGGCGGTCCGAGCGTGATGGGCCTCGCCGCCGTCGGCGGCGTGGTGGTGCTCGGGGTGCTCGGGCTCGTCGCGCTCCGACGGCGGTTCGCGGCCCGGCGCTGACCGGCGCGTCGCCCGCCCGTCAGCGCGGCCCCGTCAGCGCGGCCCCGTCACGAACCGGGTCACGGACCGGGTCACAGGCCCATCAGGGTGGTGGTGCCGTGATCGCGCCCGGCGGTGTACCCGCCGTCGACGACCATGGTGTGGCCGGTGACGAACGACGCGTCGCGCGAGAGCAGGAACACGACCGCCGCCGCCACCTCCTCGGGGCGACCCAGGCGGCGCAGCTTGTGCTCCTCGCGGATGTCGGTGACGAGGTCCTCGACCCCGTCGAGGCTGAACACCCCCGACAGCAGGGGCGTGTCGATGAAGCCCGGGCACACGACGTTGGCGCGGATGCCCTGGCGCCCGTAGTCGATGGCGAGGTTCTTGGTGAGCAGCACGACGCCGCCCTTGGAGGCGTTGTACGCGCTGCCGCCGGCGGTGCCCTCGATGCCCTCGACGCTGGAGATCGTGACGATGCTGCCGCGCTCGTCGTCGATCGGCTCCTGGCCGAGCATGGCGGTCGCCGCGGCGCGACACACGGCGAACGTGCCGGTGAGGTTGACGGCGATCGTGCGATCCCAGGAGGCGTCGTCGACCAGGTGGACGGCGCCGCCCGAGGCGATGCCCGCCGCGGTGACGACGCCGTCGAGTCGGCCGTCCGCGGCGACGACGCCGTCGATCCAGGCGCCGACCGCCGCCGTGTCGGTGACGTTGAGCTGGGTGTGGCGGTAGCGCTCGTGCTCGGCGAGCGATGGGGGCGCCGGGGCGACGTCGGCGCCGTGCACCACGGCGCCTTCGGCGAGGAGACGCTCGCAGGTGGCCAGACCGATGCCCGAGCCCGACCCGGTGACGGCGACGACGGCGCCCGGTCGGATCGTCATGATGCGGCCTGGTGCGGGCGACCGGTGCCGGTCTGGAGGTAGGCGCGCAGGCTGTCGAGGTGCATCGCCCAATCGAACGAGCAGCGGGGGAGGGCACCGTCGGCGTACTCCCAGCCACCGTGCCAGAAGCGCACCACCGTCCCGCCGCCGGGCGACGGTTCGATGCGGAAGGCGACCGACGTGCCGACCCACTCCTCGGGACCGCCGGTGCAGTTCCAGTGGACGAGCTCCGGTGCATCGATGGCGTCGATGCGCATCGTCAAGCGCGTGGCGCCGTCGTCGAAGCCGAAGGTCGCCGTGCCGCCGAGCTCGGGATCGGCGGTGGCGTCGGTGGTCCACCACGAGGCCAGGCCGTCGGCGGTGGTGATGGCGGTGAAGACGGCCTCCGGCGGCGCCTCGATCGTGAGCTCGTGGACGATGTCGTGCATGGCGCCGATGCTAGGACCTGCGTCGCGCGGGTGTGTCGGTGTGACGCTCGCCATATCCGGCCGTCGGTAGCGTGCAACGGTCGGCCTCGCCGGACGGCCGACGCGAGGGGGACCCGTGCCACGATCCTGGACACCACGGCGCGCCGCGATCGGCGCCGGCGCGGCGGCGACGCTCGTGCTCGTCGCCGCCTGCAGCAGCACCTCGGACCCTGCAGCGTCGGGTGCGTCGTCGACGAGTCAGGCCGCGCCGAGCGGGTCGACCGGTACGACGGCGGGTGGCGTCGCGGCGGACACGACGGGCATCACCTTCCCCGGCGAGGACTGGTCGGAGATCGACGCCGCCGCCGCCGGTATGGATCCGGCGGTGCTGGAGTCGGTCGCAGCCGAGGCTGAGGCCGGCGGCAGCAGCTGCTTCGTCGTCACGCGCAACGGCGAGCTGGTGGACGAGTGGTACTGGAACGGCGCCGATCCCAGCTCCACACAGGAGATCTTCTCGGCCACGAAGTCGTTCACCTCGATCCTCACCGGCATCGCCCAGGACGAGGGCAAGCTCTCGATCGACGACCCGGCGGCGGACTACATCTCGGCGTGGCAGGGCACGCCGGCCGAGGCCATCACCGTGAAGAACCTGCTGTCCAACAACTCGGGCCGGCACTGGGACTTCCAGACCGACTACCTCGACATGGCGACCAAGGCCCCGGACAAGACGGCGTTCGCCATCGACCTGGAGATGGACGCGGCGCCGGGCGAGGTGTGGGCCTACAACAACGCCGCCATCCAGACGCTCGACGAGGTGCTCCAGGTGGCCACGGGCGAGTCGCCCGCCACCTACGGCACGGAGAAGTTGCTCGAGCCCATCGGCATGGCCGACTCGACCTGGAAGACGGACGCCTCGGGCAACACGCTCACGTTCATGGGGCTGGACTCGACCTGTCGGGACATGGCGCGCTTCGGCACCCTGCTGCTCGCCGACGGGACCTGGGACGGGACCCAGGTCGTGTCCGCCGACTACGTCGACGAGGCGACCAGCCCGTCGCAGGAGCTCAACGAGGCCTACGGCTACCTGATCTGGCTCAACCACCTCGGCACGGTGGCCAACCCGGTCCAGCCGACGACGGGCGCCGAGGGAGGGTCGACGGTCGGGCAGATGGTGCCCGGCGCACCCGAGGACATGTTCTTCGCCCTCGGTCTGGGGAACCAGGTGATCCTCGTCGACCCCGCGTCGGGCGTCGTCGCCACCCGCATCGGCCCCGTGAACCGGCCCGCCGGGTCGACCCAATTCGGGCAGGGCAACATGGCCCGCCTGGTCACCGAGGGACTGACGGACTGACGCGCGGACGGATCGCTCAGGCGGTCGCCGGGCTCGGCTGGCGACCGCCGTCGGTGGCATCGGTCGCCTGATCCGACCGCACGTAGGCGAGCACGGCGTCCACGACGGTGTCGGGCGCCTCGTACGGGAGCATGTGGCCGAAGCCGGGGAGGATCTCGAGCTCGGCGCCCGGGATCGTCGCGGCCAGCAGCCGGCTGGCGGGCAGCGGCGTCAACGTGTCGCGGGTACCGACGATGACGGTGGTCGGCACGTCGATCCCGGCGATGCCGGCGCGCAGGTCCATCGCCGCCATCGACCGGGCGAACTCGGCGCGGATGCGCGGCGTCGTGGCCTTGAAGTCGGCGGCGGTCGCCTCGAGGTGGTCGGGGTGCGCCTGCTTGCCGAAGGTGGCGCGCACGAGGCGTGCCCCCATGCCCGGCCGTTCGAACAGCCGCTCCACCCACGCTGCCTCGACGATGTCGGCCATCGGGCCCCGCGCCGCCGGGCCCGGCGTGTAGCCGGCGGTGGCGACGAGGACCGCCGCCGTGGCCCGCTCGTGGAACAGCTCCGGATGGTGCGTCGCCAGCGACTGCACGGTCATGCCGCCCATCGAGTGCCCGACGAGCACGACGTCGTGCAGATCCAGCTCGAGCAGCACGGTCGCCAGGTCGTCGCCCAGGGCGTCGACGGTGTGGCCCTTGTGCCCCGAGCGGGACAGGCCGTGGCCCCGCTGGTCCCACCGCACGACCCGGCACCCGGCGGCGATGAGCCGCCGGGCGACGGGCGCCCAGGTGTTGCGCGACCCCGTCCAGCAGTGGGCCAGGACGACGACCGGGCCGTCGTCCGGTCCGGCGACGGTCACCGCCAGCTCGCCGCCGTCCATGGACATGATCGTGTGCTCGGTCCCGTCGAGGTCCGGGCTGTGCGCCGCCCGATCGATGTCCTCCAGGGGCAGCATCGGCGGTCGGGAACGTCCTCGACCGACGGCGACGGCGACGCCGACCCCCAGCCCGGCCCCGAGGCCGATCAGCACCACCCGGCGACGGGCGCGTGCGCGCGATGTGGACGTCCCCCTGCGAGCCATGCCCCGATTCTGCCAAGCCAGGCGTGTGGCGCCCATTCCTCGCGCGGCGAACGTTGTCAGACCCCCTCCGTAGGTTGTCGCCCATGGCCAAGCACCGGGTGACCCATCAATGCAGCGCTTGCGGCGTCACGTCGCTCCAGTGGGTCGGGCGTTGCCCCGGCTGCGACGCCTGGAACACGCTCGTGCCGTCCGGCGACGGCGCCGCATCCAGCGGTCCGGTGCGGGTCGGTGACGTCCCGGTCGACGCCCGCCCGGCACGCCCGACGGGGGTCGACGAGCTCGATCGGGTGCTCGGCGGCGGGCTCGTCCCGGGCTCGGTCACCCTCCTCGGCGGCGAGCCGGGCATCGGCAAGTCCACGCTGCTGCTCCAGGCGGCGGCGTCGGCAGCCCGGCGCGGGCAGCGCAGCCTGTACGTCTCGGCGGAGGAGTCGGCGTCGCAGGTGCGGGTGCGTGCCGAGCGGCTCGGCGCCGTCGCCGAGGACCTGTGGCTGGTCCACGAAACCGACCTCGAGGCGGTCGTGCGCCACGTCCACGCCGTCGAGGCCGAGCTCGTCGTCGTCGACTCGGTGCAGACGGTGCACGACGCCGGCGGCACGTCCGGCGCCGGGTCGGTGACGCAGGTGCGCACCGCCGCCGGGCGCTTCGTCGAGCTGGCCAAGCGCACCGGCACCGCCGTGGTGCTGGTCGGCCACGTCACCAAGGACGGCGCGCTCGCCGGGCCGCGCCAGCTCGAGCACGTGGTGGACACGGTGTTGGCCTTCGAGGGCGAGCGTCACCACGCCCTGCGGCTGCTGCGGGCGGTGAAGCACCGCTTCGGTCCCACCGACGACCTCGGCGTGTTCGAGATGACCGGGGCCGGGTTGACGGCGGTGCCCGACCCGAGCGGGCTGTTCCTCGCCGACTGCCGATGGGGCGTGCCCGGCGCCGGGGTGGTGGCCGCCATGGACGGTCGCCGACCGCTGCTGGTCGAGGTGCAGGCCTTGGCGTCGCAGTCCGGCGGCGGTCCGGGCCGGCGCGCCGCCATCGGCTTGGACAACGCCCGCGTGTCGATGGTGGCGGCGGTGATGGCGACCCAGGCGCACCTGAGCCTGGTCGGGCATGACATCTGGGCGGCCGTCGCCGGGGGGTTCCGCGTCGCCGAACCGGCGGCGGACCTGGGCATCGCGCTGGCGCTGGCCTCGGCGGTCCTCCAGCGGCCGCTCCCGAGCGATCTCGTCTGCGTGGGCGAGGTCGGGTTGGCGGGCGAGCTGCGCCAGGTCGGTCACCTCGACCGTCGCCTGGGTGAGGCGGCACGGCTGGGGTTCACCCGTGCCGTGGTGCCCATGCTGGCGCCCGAGGTCGACGCCGACCTGCACTGCCTGCGGGTCGCCTCGCTG
>JAGQTE010000387.1 GCA_020439175.1 Acidimicrobiales bacterium
CGGAGCAGGCGGCGTCCCCCGGTCGTGGCCGGCTGGGGTTGATCCTCGGCTCCGCCGTCGGTGACTTGGCCGCCCTCGCCGCCCAGGACGACGTCGACGTCGTCGTGCGCGTCCGCCATGGCGACGGCGTGCCGGCCCACCTGGTCGACCACGCCGCCAACTGCGCCGCCCTCGTCGATGCCGGCTGCGACCGCGTGCTGGCGCTGCACTCCGTCGGCTCGCTGCGCGCCGACTGGCCCGTCGGCACCGTCGCGGCGCCCGACGACTTCTTCGCGCCGTGGGCGACGCCGACCACCTTCGACGACGTACGCGGCCACCGCATCCCCGGCGTCGACGCCACCTGGCATGACGCCGTCGTGGCGGCATGGCAGGCCAGCACCGATCACCCGATCGTGACCGGCGGCGTCTACGCCCAGACCACCGGGCCCCGCTTCGAGACCCGCGCCGAGATCCGCTTCCTCGCCACCGTCGCCGACGTCGTCGGCATGACCCTGGCGTCGGAGTGCACCATCGCCGGCGAGTTGGGCCTGGCGTACGCCTCGATCAGCGTCGTCGACAACCTGGCCAACGGCATCGCCGCCACCCCGCTCACGATGGACGAGTACGCCGCCGGCGTCGCCGCCAACCGCACGCTGCTCGCCGACGCGCTCCCCCGGCTCGTCACCGCCCTGACCTGACCCACCTCGGACCTGCCATGACGCTGCACATCACCAACACCCGACTCGATGACCGGCCGGTCACCGTCACCTGCGACGACGGAGTGATCACCGCCATCAGCGACCCCGCCGACGCACCGGCACCGCAGCCTGATGACGACGTCCTCGACGCGACGGGCACCGCCGCCATCCCCGGTCTCGTCAACGCCCACACCCATGCCGCCATGACGCTGTTCCGCAGCTGGGCCGGCGACCTCCAGCTCCAGGAGTGGCTGACCGAGCACATCTGGCCGGCCGAGGCCCGGCTCACCGCCGACGACGTCTATTGGGGCACCCGCCTGGCGTGCATCGAGATGCTGCGCTCCGGCACCACCCAGTTCACCGACATGTACTGGTTCCCCGAGGCGGTCGCCCGTGCCGCAACCGACGCCGGCATCCGGGCCACCGTCGGCGCACCCCTGCTCGACGTCAACAACGACGCCGGCCTGGCGGGTCTGCGCGACAGCGCCTTGGCCTCGCTCGACGCCCTCACCGACGCCGGTCCGCTGATCCGGCCGAGCCTGACCCCGCACGCCCAGTACACGGTCAGCCTCGAGTCGCTCGAGTGGATCGCCGCCACCGCCGCCGAGCGCGACCTGGTCGTGCACATCCACTTCTGCGAGACGGTGCGCGAGATCGACGAGTGGATGGCGACCCACGACGAGCGCCCGACCACCGTTCTCGACCGCCTCGGCATCATCGGCGAACGCACCGTCCTCGCCCACAGTTGCGTGATGGCGCCCGAGGACTATGCCCTCGTGGCCGAGCGCGGCGCCACCATCGCCACCAACCCGGTGTCGAACCTCAAGCTCGCCTCGGGCCGGATCTTCCCCTACGCCACCGCCGCCGCCGCCGGGGTGCGCATCGGGCTCGGCACCGACGGGGTGTCGTCCAACAACAGCCTGGACCTCCTCGCCGACGTCAAGACCCTGGCCCTCGTGTCCAAGCACGAGGCCGGCGATCCGACCGTGCTGCCCGCCGAGGAAGCCCTGGCCATCGCCACGGGGCAGCGCTCGCCCCTGCTGGGCGGGGCACCGATCGCCGTCGGCGCCCGGGCCGACCTGGCGCTCGTCGAGCTGGACCGCCCGGAGCTCACGCCGGGCGAGCTGACCGCCAACCTCGTCTACGCCGCGTCGGGCGCCGTGGTCGACTCGACCGTCGTCGCCGGCGAGGTGCGCATGCGCCACCGCCACATCGACGGCGTCGACGAGGTGCTGGCCGAGGTGCGCAACCGGGCGGCCCGCATCCAGGCCGGCACCTGACGCCCCCACACGCGCCCGCCGCCGAGCCCGCGCCGGCTCAGCTCTGGTTCAGAGCCGCTCGATCCAGGTCTGGGTGGACAGCAGCGGGTGGGCCTGCGGGGCGCGCGCCGAGCGCGCCAGCTCGACCAACGCCTGGGCCGTCTCGAACTGGAGCTCGGGCAGCTCGTCGGGGGCGAACCACCGCACCTCGATGATCTCGGGTGACGCCGGCCGGACGTTCGCCACGTCGTGCGCCGTGCCCGGCCGGGCCCGGAAGATGAGGTCCACCCGCTGGGGCACCGGATCGACGACGACGGCGGGCTGGCCGATCACGTCGATGGCGAGGCCGACCTCCTCGACCACCTCGCGCGCCGCGGCGACCGCCGGGTCCTCACCTCGCTTGAGCAGGCCGCCGGGCAGGCCCCAGTTCGACCGGTAGGTCTGGCGCAGCAGCAGCACGTGGCCGTCGTCGCGCTCGATGAGGCAGATAGCGCCGACCGTGAACGACGGCGACACGAACCGCACGACCAGACGCCGCAGCTTCACCGGCATGCGCCGGTACAGCGCCAACAGGGCGATGTGCAGGCGCGCGCCGATCGATGAGAAGTCCGAGATGCCGCCAGATGCCACGACGGGCAGCCTAGGCGGAGGGTATGACAACTGACGCGGGCATTGTCGAGGTCGCACGCGCTCTGCAAGACGAGCCCCGACCCCTACCAGGTGGTGCGCAGCGCCAGGAGCTCGTCGTGCAGCGCCACGGTGCCGCCGGCGACGGGCGTGCGCCGGGCGTCGGGGTCGAGCACGACGAGCGAGCGTCCCTCGGCGTCGCTGACCGTGGCGCCGGCCTCGGCGCAGATCAGCGCGCCGCCGAGGTAGTCCCACACGCCGTGGGCGCTCGGCGAGCAGTCGAGATAGCCGTCGAGGACGCCCGACGCCACGGCGCACAGGTCGAGCGCCAGCGCACCGAGCGCCCGGTACTGCCGCCAGCCCAGGTAGCGGGGCGGGTAACCGGAGAACCCCACGATCGACTCCCCGAGCGCCGACGTGGCCGACGGCTCGATCGGTCGGCCGTTGCGGCGGGCGCCGATGCCCCGCACGGCGTCGAAACGCTCGCCGGGGGCGGGGGTGACGACCAGCGCCGCCAGCGGCCCGACGGCGTCGACGGCGCACAGGCTGGTGGCGAACCACGGCAC
>JAGQTE010000388.1 GCA_020439175.1 Acidimicrobiales bacterium
CATGAAGGGGCACTTCGCGCCCAGCCGCCACGCCGTGGCGTACTGGAAGGAGCGCTCGAAGGCCGGCGACGAGGTAGCGGCCCGCATCATCAACACCTCCTCCGGCGCGGGGCTGATGGGCTCGGTCGGGCAGGGCAACTACTCGGCCGCCAAGGCCGGCATCGCCGGACTCACGCTCGTCGAGGCGGCGGAGTTCGGACGCTACGGCGTGACCGCCAACGCCATCGCCCCGGCGGCGCGCACCCGCATGACCGAGCAGGTCTTCGCCGACTCCATGGCGGCGCCGGGCGAGGGCGAGTTCGACGCCATGGCTCCGGAGAACGTCTCGCCACTGGTCGTGTGGCTCGGCAGCCTCGACTCGGCGTTCGTCACCGGCCGGGTGTTCGAGGTCGAGGCCGGCAAGGTGTCGCTCGCCGACGGCTGGCAGCACGGACCCGAGCGCGACAAGGGCGCCCGGTGGGCCCCGCGCGAGCTGACCGACGTCGTGCGCGACCTCATCGCCGAGGCGCCGGAGCCGGCGCCGGTGTACGGCGCCGGTTGAGGCACGCCGGCGGCCGGTACGATCGCCGGCCATGGTGATCCGGCGCTGCGGCGCGCAGCGCACGGTGGCGGTGGCGGTGGCGGCGACTGCCGTGCTCGCGGGGTGCGCCGCCGACCCGGCGCCGTCGGCCGACCCGGTGCCGCCCACGGCCGGGACCACCCTCGTCGAACCCGACGACGCCAACGCTCCGCTCGCCGACGCCGCCGTGCCGACGCTGGGCGACCGAGACCTCGACGTGGCCCACTACGACCTCGAGCTCGACTACACGCCGGAGACCGGGGAGCTCGACGCCACGGCCACCCTCGAGCTCGCCGTCGAGCGACCGTCCGACGCCGTGGTGCTCGACCTCGTCGACCTCGACGTGACGGGCGTGCGCGTCGACGGCGCCGAGGCGCCGTTCGACCACGCCGACGGCAAGGTGACCATCGACCTCGGCGAGGTGGTGGCGCCGGGTGCACCGATGCAGGTGGCGGTCGACTACGCCGGGGTGCCCGACGCCGTGCAGACCCGAGCGCTCGGCGGCGTCGAGGTCGGGTGGCAGGTGCGCGACGACGGCAGCTACGTGCTGTCCGAGCCCGAGGGCGCCCGCACCTGGTACCCGGTCAACGACCACCCGACCGACAAGGCCACCTACGACATCACCGTCACGGTGCCCGAGGGCGTGACGGCCGTGGCCAACGGCGAGCTCGTCGAGGAGCGTGCCGACCAGGCCACGACCACGACGCACTGGCGCATGGCCGAGCCGATGGCGCCGTACCTCGCCACCGTCGTGACCGGCGACTACGTCGGCACGTCGAACGACGCCGACGGGGACGGCGTCCTGCCCCAGAACGTGTGGACGGCCGGCGACACGGACGGCGCCGAGGACCTGCTGGCGGCCCAGGGCGAAGCCGTGGATCTGCTCGAGGGCTGGCTCGGTCCGTTCCCCTTCTCGACCTACGGCGGCGTGGTGCTGCCCCCGGACGACACCGAGCCGTTCTTCGACAACGTCGCCATCGAGACCCAGTCGCTGTCGCTGTACGGCGCCGAGTCGGTCGTGGGCGAGACCGTGGTGCACGAGGCGGCGCACCAGTGGTTCGGCAACAGCGTCAGCGTGACGCGCTGGGGCGACGACATCTGGTGGGTCGAGGGGTTCGCCCGCTACAGCGAGTGGCTCTGGATCGAAGACGCCGACGGGCAGGCGGCCTACGACCGTGCCGTCGAGCGCACCTACGACCAGCTCGCCGAGGCCGAGCGCCCGGTGGCGCCCGGCGACCTCAGCGTGAGCCGCCTGTTCTCGGCGTGGTCCTATGACCGGGGTGGGCTCACCTTCGCCGCCCTGCGCGCCGAGATCGGCGACGAGGACTTCGAAGCGTTCCTGCGCACCTTCGTCGAGCGCTACGGCGGGGCGAACGCCAGGACCGAGGACCTCATCGCCACCGCCGAGGCGGTGAGCGACGAGGACCTCGAACCGTTCTTCGACGCCTGGGTGTTCAGCGACGAGCTGCCGCCGGCACCCTGACCGCTTCGATCAGCTGAGGCGCTCGACGATCATGGCCATGCCCTGGCCACCGCCGACGCACATGGTCTCGAGACCGAAGGTCTTGTCCGAGACCTGCAGGCCGTGGATCAGGGTGGTCATGATGCGGGCGCCGGTCATGCCGAACGGGTGACCGAGGGCGATCGAGCCGCCGTTGACGTTGAGCTGGCGGTCGATGTCGATGCCGAGGTGACGGGCCGAGGGCAGCACCTGGGCGGCGAACGCCTCGTTGATCTCGACGAGGTCGATGTCGTCGATGGTCATGTCGGCACGCTCGAGCGCCTGGCGGCTGGCACCGACGGGGCCCATGCCCATGATCTCGGGGTCGAGCGCCGACACGCCGCTGGACACGACGCGCGCCAGCGGGGTGATGCCGAGCTCGCCGGCCTTGGTGTCGCTCATGACCACCACGGCGGCGGCGCCGTCGTTGAGCGGGCAGGCGTTGCCGGCCGTGATCTTGCCGTCGGGCCGGAAGCTCGGGCCGAGCTGCGCCAGCTTCTCGACGGTGGTGCCGCGGCGGATGCCGTCGTCGGTGCTGACGACGGTCTCATTGCCCTCGGCGTCGGTCACGGTGACCGGCGTGATCTCGGCCTCCCAGAAGCCGTTGTCGAGCGACTGCTCCGCCAGGTTCTGCGAGCGGGCGGCGAACTCGTCCATGTCCTCGCGGGCCACGTTCTCGTACTCGGCGACGTTCTCGGCCGTCTGGCCCATGGCGATGTACACGTCGGGCAGGCCGGCGTTGGGGGCCCAGGTGCCCTGGCCGCCCTGGGTGCGGGCGTTGGTGCGGGCCTCGGCGTCGGCGAAGATCGGGTTGTGCGGGCCGACGTCGGAGGCGCCGTACATGAACCGGCTCACGGTCTCGACGCCGGCGGCGACGAAGACGTCACCCTCGCCGGCCTTGATGGCGTGGGCCGCCATGCGGATCGACTGCAGCGAGCTCGAGCAGTAGCGGTTGACGGTGACGCCCGGGGCGTTGTCGAGCCCGGCCATGATCGCCACGACGCGCCCGAGGTTGTACCCGGCCTCGCCGGCGGGCTGGCCGCAGCCGAGGATGAGGTCCTCGACCAGGTTGGGGTCGAGCTGGGGGACCTTGGCCATGACGGCCTTGACGATCTGCGCGGTGAGATCGTCGGGGCGGGCGTTGACCAGCGAGCCCTTGTTGGCCCGGCCGATCGGGCTGCGGGCGGTGGCGACGATGACTGCCTCGGGCATCGGTGCTCCTCGTGTCTCGATGCGAACGGGGAAGCCTCGGCCCGGTGCCGTCGCCCCCCACAACGGGCCTCCTGTCTAGCGCGCCCGGCTGAGCGCACAAACATGACGACTGCATCAGGTGGACGCCCCCGGCGGATCGGTGTAAGAAATAGAACGCGTTCTAGATGAGAGGGGGGCGCGGCATGGCCCTGTCCGTGATCCGGTTCGACATGCGGGTGCCCGGGCTGGAGCCCGCCGAGATCGCCGAGCGCTACGCCGCCGCGGTGGACATGGCGCGCTGGGCCGATCAGGTCGGCTTCGACATGCTGGTGCTGTCCGAGCACCACGCCTCGCCCGACGGCTACCTGCCCTCGCCGCTGCTGCTCGGCGCCGCCATCGCCTCGGTCACCGAGCGCATCCCCATGAACGTGGCGGCGCTGCTGGTGCCGCTGCACGATCCGTTGCGCCTCGCCGAGGACCTCGCCGTGCTCGACCACCTGTCGAAGGGGCGGATCTCCTTCGTCGCCGGCCTCGGCTACCGCCCGATCGAGTACGCCATGTTCGGGCGGGAATGGACCAAGCGCGGTCGCCGCCTCGACCAGTGCCTCGACCTGATGCTGCAGGCGTGGACCGGCGAGCCGTTCGAGCTCGACGGCGAGACCGTGCAGGTGACGCCCAAGCCGTATCAGGCACCGCACCCGATGATCTTCATCGGTGGCTCGGGGCCCAAGTCGGCCGAACGGGCAGCGCGCTTCGGCTTCGGCTACTTCCCGTCGGCCGGCGACCCCGCGCTCGCCGAGCACTACCGCGCCGAGTGCGCCCGCCTGGGCAAGCCCGAAGGCATCGTGGCCCTGCCGAGCGGTCCGGGCAGCGTGTTCGTGGCGGAGGACCCGGACAAGGCGTGGGCCGAGGTGGGGCCGTACCTGCTGCACGACGCCACGACCTATCACCAGTGGCAGGGCGGGCAGCGCTCGCACGTCCACTCGCACGCCTCGACCATCGACGAGCTGCGGGCCGAGGGGATCTACCAGATCCTCACCCCGGAGCAGACCATCGAGACCGCCCGGTCGCTCGACCTGATGGGTGCGATCACCCACCATCCGCTCTGTGGCGGCACCCCGCCCGAGCTGGCGTGGCAGAGCCTGGAGCTGTTCGCCGATCGGGTGCTGCCGGCGCTGCGGGAAGGCTGACGACGTGGAGCTCGCCATCACCTTCGGCCAGCTCAACCCCCGCGCCTGGCACGAGGCCGGGCTGGCGGCCGACGCCCTGGGCTTCGAGTCCGTGTGGCTGCCCGAGCACCTCGTGTTCCCGCTCGAGATGCGGGGCCAGCTCGTCCCGGGCGAGGAGCACGCGCCGGTGCCGCCGTCGATGCCGATCTACGAGCCGACCGCCTACCTGGCCTGGCTCGCCGCCCAGACGACGCGCATCCGACTCGGCACCTTCGTGTACCTGCTCGGCATCCGCCATCCCTTCGTCGGGGCGCGCGCCTTCGCCACGCTCGACGTGCTCTCGGGCGGCCGGGCCGAGGTCGGCGTCGGCGCCGGCTGGCTCGTCACCGAGTGGGAGGCCGTCGGCCTCGACCCCTCGACGCGCGGCCGGCGCCTCGACGAGGCCATCGCCGTGTGCCGGCGGCTCTGGACCGAGGACGTCGTCGAGCACCACGGCGCGTTCTTCGACTTCGCGCCGGTGATGTTCGAGCCCAAGCCGATCCAGGCGCCGCACCCGCCGATCGTCGTCGGCGGCGAGAGTCGGCGGGCGCTGCGCCGGGCCGCCGAGTTGGGCGATGGCTGGATCGGCATGGCGCACACCCCCGAGTCGGTCGTGCCGCAGCTGGCCCTGCTGCGCCAGCTCGAGGCGGCGGCCGGGCGCGCCGACCGGCCCGTGGTGTCGACGGTCATGGCGCCGCCCGGCACCGACGTCACGCCGGAGCTGGCCGGGGAGTACGCCGCCGCCGGCGTCGACCGGCTGATCGTGGTGCCGTGGACGTCGAGCCGCGACGCCGTCGCGGGCATGGAACGCTTCGCGGCGCAGCACGAGCTGAACGGAGGGCAGTGATGGCCGTCGACCTCGCGGCGCTGGTGGACCCGGCGCACACCGTCGGGGTGACCCAGGAGTGCCAGAAGGGCGTGATCGGTCCGCAGGCCGCGCTGCCGCAGCTGGCCGACGCCGCGCGCGGCGAGATGGTCCCCAACGCCGCGGCGTTGGTGCGCGCCGCACGCGCCGCCGGCGTGCCGATCGTGCACTGCGTGGCGGCGCGCCGCGACGACGGCAAGGGGTCGAACCACAACGCCCGGCTGTTCCACGGGATGCTCAAGCTGCCCGTGAAGCTGCTGCCCGGCTCCGAGGCCGTCGAGGTCATCGACGAGATCGGCGTCGAGCCCTCCGACGTCGTGCTCACCCGGCTGCACGGTCTCGGACCGATGGGCGGCACGGACCTCGACCCGGTGCTGCGCAACCTGGGCGCCACGACCATCGTCGGCATCGGCGTGTCGGTGAACGTCGGCATGCTCGACTTCGCCATGGACGCCGTGAACGCCGGCTACCAGATGGTGCTGCCCCGCGACGCCGTCGCCGGCGTGCCGGCCGACTACGCCCAGGCCGTGCTCGACAACACGCTGTCGCTCATCGCCACCCTCCCGTCGACCGCCGACGTGCTCGCCGCCTGGTCCTGAGCGCGTCAACGGCGGCGAAACGCCCGCACCGACCCTCGACGACGGGGAGATGGTTGCCGACATGGTGTCGGCGAGGCGGGCGATGCAGATCGAGGCGTTCTTGGCGGGGGAGGTGGGCCCGGACGAGACCGTGCTGTGGCGGGGGTCGCCGCAACCGGGCTGGCGCCTTCGGCGCTCCGACCTGGTGGTGGTGCCCGCGACCCTCCTTCTTGCGATCCTGAGCCTTGTGACGACGGTCGGCCTGGTCGGGACGCTGATCGACCCGCCGGTGCGCGACGGGACGGTGTCCGAGGTGGGGGTCGGCGACGTGGTGTTCGTGGGGCTGG
>JAGQTE010000389.1 GCA_020439175.1 Acidimicrobiales bacterium
AGCGGCGGGGGCGGCAGTGGATGGGTCGGCAGGTCCGCGTGCATCGCGTTCAAGATGGCGTAGGCCTCGCGCAGGCCGGCGGTGAACGCGGGGCGGTAGGCGGATCCGATGCCCGGCTTCTCGGTGGGGCGCATGACCCGAAGACCGCCGTGCGCCTTGCCCCAGGCGTCGGCCAGGTCGGCGGTGCCGTCCGGGCTGCCGTCGTCGACGACGAGGACGTCGGCTTCGGGCGCAGCGGCGCGCACGAGGCCGAGCACCTCTTCGATGTTCTCGGCCTCGTTGTAGGTGGGCAGCACGACGAGTGGTCTCACGGCGCACAACTGTACGAGGCGCCTGCGCCGGTGTCCCGTCAATCGGCGCTTCCGGGTGACGGGCCGACGACGCGACCGAGCGCCGCGCCCCGCCGGTGTGCCTCGGCCACCCGCCGGTCCGTACCATTGGCGACGTGCCCGACACCCCCGAGCCGCCCGCGCCGGCCACATCAGCCACGGTGGCCACCGGCGCGCCGCCGTTGGGCGCTCGCATCGGTGCGTTCGCCGCCATCCTCGCCGCCGGCGCCGCCGGCGGGTTCATCGGCTACGCCATCACCGACCTGCAGTGCAGCGGCGACTGCTCGGTCAACACGGCGATCGGCGGACTCGTCGGCGCACTGCTGGGCGCCGTCGGTGTGGCGATCGTGGCGGTCCTGGCGCTGCGGGCCATGCACGAGTGGCGCACGATCGTCGAACGCGACGCCACGGCGGCCGAGCGCGAGCTCGATGCCAAGCGGGCGCGCCGTGCCCGCGCCATCGACCCCAACCGCCGACCTCGGGTGCGCTGAGCGTGCCCGACAGCCGGCGCCCGGCACCCGTCGAGCTCGAGACCCTGGCGATCGACGCCGCCACGCGCGCCGCCGACCTGCTGCTGGACGGCCTGCACCAGCAGCGGACGGCAGTGCGCACCAAATCGAGCGGCACCGACATGGTGACCGAGATGGACCAGGCGGCGGAGGCCTTGCTCGTGGACGTGCTGCTGCGCGCCCGACCCGACGACGGCGTCCTCGGCGAGGAGGGCACCGACCGGCCGGGGACGTCGGGCGTGCGGTGGATCATCGACCCGCTCGACGGCACCACCAACTACCTGTACCGCCATCCGGGGTTCGGCGTGAGCGTCGCCGCCGCCGTCGATGACGTCGTCGTCGCCGGCGCCGTGGTCGACGCCGTGCGCGGCCAGGTGTTCTCCGCCGCGGCCGGTGCCGGCGCGCGGCGCGACGGCACGGCGGTCGCCGTCAGCGGCGCCGACGACCTCGCCACCGCGCTCGTCGCCACCGGCTTCAGCTACGACCCCGAACGGCGCCGACGCCAGGTGGGCGTGCTCGTCGAGGTGCTGCCGCGGGTGCGCGACATCCGACGGATGGGCGCCGCCGCGGTCGACCTGTGCTCGGTGTCGTGCGGCGTGGTCGACGCCTTCTACGAGCGAGGCCTGGCGCCGTGGGATCTCGCCGCAGGCTGCCTGATCGCGGCGGAGGCAGGCGCCGTCGTCACCGATCTCGCCGGGGACGCGCCCAGCGGCGCCTTCGTCCTCGCCGCCGCTCCTGCGATCGCCGGCCCGCTGCGCGACCTGTTGCGCCTCGCCGGCGCCGGCGAGGCCTGAGCCGGGCGCATCGCCCCCGTCGCGGCGTCGGCGCACCGACGCACCGGGCAGATCGTTCGAGAAATGTGGCTCTCCGGTCACTTCCGTGGGTTCGGCGAGCTGGGAAGGACCGGTGGGTAGCCGCCAAGGCTGAGCATGGCGAGGGCGATGAGGGGTTCGGGGCCGTGGAACCCGAAAGCGATCCGGGCAAGCAAGCGGATCTTGGTGTTGGTCGACTCGATGAGGGCGTTGGAGAGCTCGGTCTCGAGGGTGGCCTCGATCGCTGCCTTGTGGCGAGCGATGCGCCGCTCGAGCCGAACGAAGGATGGCAGGTTCGAACTTCGCGCCCAGGCCCGCCAACGGTCGAGGGCCTCTTTGCCTTCCTGGCCTTTGACGGAGAAGACGTAGCGGAGCGCTTCTTTGAGGAGGTAGGCCTCCCAGAGTCGGGGATCGGTCTTGGCGATCCAGGCGAGTTGATGCTGTTGGGGTTCGGTGAGCCGCTCCGGGTTCTTCCAGAGCGCGTAGCGGGCTCGCTTGATCGCTTTGGCGGTGCCGACGGCGACCCGGTGAGTTCCGGTGTCCGTGTTGGTCCGTCGCCGTCCACCTGCCGCGTTCCACGCTCGTCGTCGTTCGACGTCGAGTGCTTCGACGGCCCAGGCAACGACGTGGAAGGGGTCGGCCGAGATGACCGCTCGGGGCGCGCGTTTGGCCACGACACGGGCAATCCAGGTCGCCATGTCGGCCGAGACGTCGGTCAGCTGGCCTGATCGTTCCTCGCCGAGATCGTCGAAGAACCGATGCAGGGTCGCTTCGTCGCGGCCGGGTGCGGCCCACACGAGCCGGCCGGTGTCGTGATCGACGATGACGGTCAGGTAGTGGTGGCCGCGCTTGTAGGAGATCTCATCGATCCCGATGCGCCGGAGACCCTCGAGCCGGTCGACGGTGGCGTCGATGTCGGCAGCGACCCGAGCGATGATCGCTCCGACGGTCCGCCACGCGACACGCATCAGCTTGGTGACCGCTGTCTTCGAGACGTTCACCGCCAACCAGGCGACGTGATCATCGAAGTCTCGGGTGTGCCCGACGTCGTGCCGGGCCCAGGGCACCCGGGCGACGGTCGGGCCGTGCTCGCGGCACGAAACCCGCGGCGAGTCGGCCTCGATGAACACCTTCGTGATCCCGAGATCGAGCGCTCGCCATCGGCGACGGCCCACACCGTGATCGAAGCGCGGTGATCTCCGGCCACACCGACCACATCGACGCCGTTCTCGGGCAATCGGACGCACCGAAACGATCACCGCCTCGGCGATGTCATCGAATGCGATGTCTTCCACGACTGCGCGCGCCAACCCAAAGGCATGACGCCATACGCTCTGTTTCTGCACCCCGTTCGCCCCTTCGCTCCGGACCGTCAGACAGCCCGGAAACGTAGGAAGCGAGCGGGGTGCAGCCGCGGATAGCGCCCTCCCTCAGACCGAACCGACCCACGGATCGGTCAGGAGAGCCAGAAATGTTGCAGGCATGCGCCAAAACCGTGTCGGGATCGGGCACGATTAGCAGCCGTGGGCACCCGCATCCTGACGGTCGAGGACGACGAGCGCATCCGCACCGCGGTGAAGATGGCGCTCGAGGACGAGGGCTGGGTCGTCGAGGAGGCGGACAACGGCGAGGACGCGCTCGAGACGTTCCAGCGCCATCCCACGGACGTCGTGCTCATCGACATCATGCTGCCCGGCATCGACGGCTTCGAGGTCTGCCGGTCCATCCGTCGCGCCAGCGACGTGCCCATCGTGATGGTGACGGCTCGCGCCGACACCCATGACGTCGTCGCCGGTCTCGAGGCGGGCGCCGACGACTACCTGACCAAGCCGTTCGCCCCCAAGGAGCTCTCCGCCCGCATCCGCGCCCTGCTGCGCCGGGCGCGCACGAGCGACCCCGGCGTGAGCCACCTGCGCTTCGGTGATCTCGAGGTCGTGCCGGAGGAGGGCGTCGTCCTGCGCGACGGCCAGGAGGTCCACCTCACCAAGACCGAGTTCCGCCTGCTCGTGGAGCTGGCGTCGAGCCCCGGTCGGGTGTTCAGCCGCGAGGTGCTGCTGGAGCGGGTGTGGGGCTACGGGTACTTCGGTGACGGGCGGTTGGTCGACGTGCACATCCGACGGCTGCGCACCAAGGTCGAGCACGACCCTGCCAACCCCCGCCACGTGGTCACCGTCCGCGGCCTCGGCTACAAGTTGCAGCCCTAGGCTGCGAGGACGCCCGGCCTAGGCTGGGCCGTCGACCTCGCCCGGCGCCCGACGGTGCCCGGCCCAGTCCCCGCGGAGCCTCGCCGACGTGAACCGCCTCGGCCTGCGGGCCCGCATCACCTTGACGTTCGTGCTCGGTGCGATGCTGCTCGCCGCCATGCTGTCCGCCATCACCTACGGGCTGACCCGCGAGATCCTCCTGCGCCAGCGTGACGCCAGCGCCGTCAACCGGGTCTTCTCCAACGCCATCATCGTGCGCGGCGACCTGTCCACCACCACCTCCGATCCCGCCGGCTTCGACACGCTGCTGGCCTCGCTCCCCACCCCCGAGGGCGCCCAGCCGGTCATCTACTCCGCCGGGCGGGCCCAGTCGCGCAACTCCGTCGAGTTCCCGCCCGACGCCATCCCCAGCGACCTCCAGACGTTGGTGGCCAGCGGGCAGCCGGGTCGCATGCGCGTCGAGTTCGACGGCGAGCCCTACCTGATCGTCGGCGTCCCGATCCCCGGCATCGACGCCGCCTACTTCGAGGGCGTGCCGTTGACCGAGACCCGTTCGGTGCTGTCGAGCCTGGCGACGTCGCTGCTCGGCGCCGCGGTCATCACCACGATCCTCGGCGGGCTGATCGGGTTCTGGGCGTCGCGGCGCGCCGTGGCGCCGCTCGGCCCCGTGGGCGAGGCGGCCGCGGCCATCGCCGAGGGTCGCCTCGACACGCGCCTGGCCGACACCGGCGACCCCGATCTCGACAGGCTGACCACCTCGTTCAACGAGATGGCGTCGGCCCTCGACGCCCGCATCCAGCGCGACGCCCGCTTCGCCTCCGAGGTGTCGCACGAGCTGCGCTCGCCGCTCATGACGCTGTCGGCATCGGTCGAGGTGCTGCAGAACTCGCGCGACGAGCTGCCCGAACGGGCCCAGACCGCCCTCGACCTCATGCGGGCCGACATCGAGCGCTTCCAGCAGCTGGTCGAGGACCTGCTCGAGATCTCGCGGTTCGACATCGGGGCCGTGACCCTGCACCTCGAGGAGGTGCCCGTCACCGAGATGGTGCTGCAGGCCGTGCACTTCGGCGGCGGTGACGCGGTGCCGCTGCGCTACGACGAGGAGGCCGACGACGTGGTCGTGGCCGTCGACAAGCGCCGGTTCAGCCGCGTCGTGGTCAACTTGCTCGACAACGCCCGCAAGTACGCCGGCGGCGCCACCAGCGTGCGCATCGAGCTGGCGCGCAGCGAACCGGGCCAGCGCGATGCCGACCGCGTGCGCATCTGCGTGGAGGACGCCGGCCACGGCGTGCCCCTCGCCGAGCGAGAAGCGATCTTCGACCGCTTCTCGCGTGGCATCGAAGGCGGCAACCGGGGTGCCGACACCGGCGTCGGGCTCGGCCTGGCGCTCGTGGCCGAGCTCGTCCGCATCCACGGCGGCGAGGTGTGGGTCGAGGACCGGCACGACGGTCGCGGCGGCGCCCGGTTCGTGGTCGAGCTCCCCGTGGTGGCGACGCTGCCGCACGACCACGCCGACGTGCACGACGACGCCCTGCCCGAGCCCGACGAGGAGTTCGCATGAGCACGACGCGCGCCCGCCGGGTGCTCGCCGCCGCCATGGTGGCGGTCGGCCTCGGCATGGTCGCCGCCTGCACCGGCGTGCCGGTCGACGAGAGCCCCGAGGCCATCTCGCGCTCCGAGCTGCCACCGCAGCTGCTGCCGTCGAGCACCACCACGACCGTGCGTCCCGGCGAGGGCGACCTGGTCAGCGTCTTCCTGGTCCGGGGCAGCAGCACCTCCGACGACGCCCTCGTGAACACGCTGGTCGCCATCCCCACCGTCGACACCGCCGACCTGCCCGCCGCCGTGCTCGAGCACCTCATCCGCAACGAGCCGAACGAGCAGCACAAGTCCGAAGGGCTCGGCTCGGACATCCCGAGCACGGTCAGCCTGCGCAGCGTCGACCAGGACGGCGGGCGCGTGACGATCGACGTCACCGGCCTCCAGGACGTCGAGAGCATCAAGCAGCGCATCGCCGTGGCACAGATCGTGTTCACGCTCACCGCCATCGACGGGGTCGACGAGGTGGTGATCCTCTCCGAAGGCCAGCCACGCAGCCTGACCACCGAGCTCGGCGGCTCCCAAGCGGGCGAGCCGCTCACCCGGGAGAAGCACTTCCCCACGCTGAGCGCCCGCCTCAACCCCAACGCCCCGTCGACGACGACCACGGTCGTCGTCCAGGCCCCGTCGACCAGCGTGCCCTAGCCCGCCCAGGCCGCCGTTAGCCGGGACGGGACCCGACGGTGTCCGTCGTGGCGGCGTCAGCCCGAGACGCCGAGCGTGGCCGCGATGCGCAGCCGCTGCACCTTGCCGGTGGAGGTGCGGGGCAGGTCGTCCACGACGTGCACCTCCTTCGGACGCTTGTGCGCCGCCAGGTGCTGGCGCGCCCACCCGAGGATGACCTCGGGGTCGGGTGCGGGCCCCCCGGGATCCGGCACGACGGCGGCGCACACCCGCTGACCCCACCGCTCGTCGGCGCGCCCGAACACCGCGACCTCGCCGACGCCGGGGGCGTCGACCAGCACCCGTTCGACCTCGGCCGGGTACACGTTGACCCCGCCGCTGATGATCAGGTCGTCACGGCGACCCTCGAGGAACAGATACCCGTCGTCGTCGATGCGTCCCAGGTCGCCGACGGTGAACCAGCCGGACCCGTCGGCCGACCGCCAGGCCTGTGCCGTCTTGTCCGCGTCGCCCCAGTAGCTGAACCTCCCCCACGACGGCGGGCAGCACCACACGACGCCCTCCCCCGCGGGCGCCAAGGGTGCCGAGCGCCCGAGCGGGTCGAGCTCCGCGTCCGCCGCCGCCACGGCCAGGCGCCGACCGGCACGGGCGCGACCGACCGTGCCCGGCCGCTCCAGCCACTCGCGCGCCGAACACGCCGTGAACTGCCCCTCGGTCGATCCGTAGAACTCCCACACCCGGTCGGCGTCGAGCGCCTCGACGGCAGCGCGCTGCAACGGCGGCGGGCACGGCGCGCCCGCGTGCACCAGCGAGCGCAACGCCCCCAGCGGGGCGAGCGTGCCGCCGGCGGCGGCATGGATGCGCTGCAGGTGTGCCGGCACCATGAACGAGGTGGTCACGCCGAGCGTGGCCACCGCGTCCAGCGCCTCGGCGGCGTCGAACCGGCCCAGCACGACGACCGTGCCACCGGCCAGCAAGGTGCCCCCGCCGAAGCGGATGCTCACCGAGTGGTGGAAGGGCGAGCACACCAGGTGCCGGTCAGCCGGACCGAACCCCCACTGGTCGGCCTCCTCGGCCAGCAGCGCCGCCGCCTCGACCTCGTCCAGCAGGCCCGACCAGACACCCTTCGGCACGCCCGTCGTGCCCGAGGTGTAGTGCATCGGCCGCGCCAGGGGCCACGGTGCCAGCTCGCCGGGCGGACCGGCCAGCAGCTGCGCCAGCAGCTCGTCGTCGACGATCAGGCTCGGCTCCGCATCGCGCTCGAGCGCCGCCCGCTCGTCGGCCAGCAGGGCGCTGTTGAGCAGCACCGGCACGATGCCGCTGCGCAGCGCCCCGAGGATCAGCGTGAGCATGGCGGCGCCCGAGGTGGTGGCGACCACGATCCGCTCGCCGCGGGCAACCCCGTGGCGCGCCAGCCCGCCGGCGACGGCGCGCTGCATCGGTTCGGCCTGCGCTGCGGTCAGGACCTCCACGCGCGCTCAGCCGGCGAAGAAGTGCTCTGCCACGCCGTGGTACAGCGCCGGGTCGACGAGCTTGGGCGTCCCGACCGCCTCCGCCATCGGCACCCGGACGATCTCGCCGCACCGCAACGCCACCATCTGCCCCCAGGCGCCGTCGTGCACGGCGTCGATGGCGGCGATGCCGAAGCGAGTGGCCAGCACGCGGTCGAACGCTGTCGGCGTGCCGCCACGCTGCACGTGGCCGAGGATGGTGACGCGCGACTCGAAGCCGGTACGGGCCTCGATCTCCGCGGCGACGGTGTTGGCGATGCCGCCCAGGCGCGGGTGGCCGAACTGGTCGACCTCGCCGCTGACGACGGCGATGGTGCCCTCGACCGGCACGGCGCCTTCGGCGACGACGACGATCGAGGCGTAGTTCCCCGCCTCGTGCCGGCGGCGGAGCCCGTCGCACACCCGCTCGATGTCGAAGGGCTCTTCGGGGATGAGGATCATCGTGGCGCCGCCGGCGATGCCGGACCACACGGCGATGTGCCCGGCGTGACGACCCATCACCTCGACGACCATCACCCGGTGATGCGACTCGGCGGTGGTGTGCAGGCGGTCGATGGCCTCGGTGGCGATCGACACGGCGGTGTCGAACCCGAAGGTGAGCTCGGTCGCCGACAGGTCGTTGTCGATGGTCTTGGGCACACCGACCACGGCGACGCCGCGCTCGGCCATCATGGCGCCCACGCCGAGCGTGTCGTCACCGCCGATGGCCACCAGCGCGTCGATGCCCTCGCGCTCGAGGGTGGCGATGCAGCGATCGACGCCGTCGTCGGTCTTGCTCGGGTTCGTGCGGCTCGAGCCCAGCACGGTGCCGCCGCGCGGCAGCGTGCCGCGGAACGACTCGATGTCGAGCGGCCGCAGCTTGCCCTCCATCACCCCACGCCAGCCGTCCTCGAACCCGACCATCTCGTCGCCGAAGGTGTTGACCCCCTTGCGGGTGATGGCCCGCATGACGGCGTTGAGCCCGGGGCAGTCCCCACCACCGGTCAGCATCCCGATCCGCATCTGCAGCTCCCTTCGCTGTGGCGCGGCCACCCTACCGCCGAGGCCTGAACGCGCCGGCGGTAGGGTCTGGCGCCATGAGTGTCGTCGTCGCCATCGACGCCGGGACCACCGGCGTGCGGGCCATCGCCTTCGATCACGGCGGCGCCGTCGTCGATGCCGCCTACCGCGAGTTCACGCAGCACTTCCCGCGCCCGGGGTGGGTCGAGCACGACGCCGCCGAGATCTGGGACGTGACCCAGGCGGTGCTCGGTGCGCTGACCGAGCGCCTGGCCGGCCGTGAGGTCGTCGCCATCGGCATCACCAACCAGCGCGAGACGGCGGTCGTGTGGGACGCCGCCACGTCGCGACCGCTGCACCGGGCGCTGGTGTGGCAGGACCGGCGCACCGCCGACCGGTGTGCGGCGTTGGAGGCGGCCGGCCACTTGCCGTTGGTCCGCCAACGCACCGGGCTCGTGCTCGACCCGTACTTCACGGGCTCGAAGCTCGGCTGGCTCTTCAGCGACGGTGGGGTGCCGACCGGGCCGACGACGCGCGCCGGCACCGTCGACTCGTGGCTCGTGTGGAACCTCACCGGGGGCGCCGCGCACGTCACCGACACCTCCAACGCCAGCCGCACCCTGCTCTTCGACATCGGTCGGCTCGCCTGGGACGACGAGCTGTGTGCGCTGTTCGACGTCCCGTCCCACGTCCTGCCCGAGGTCCGGCCGTCGTCGGCCCGCTACGGGGTCACGACGGCGGACGTCGCCGGTGTCGGCGCCGGTGTGCCCGTGAGCGGCATCGCCGGCGACCAGCAGGCGGCGCTGTTCGGCCAGGCCTGCTTCGAACCCGGGATGACCAAGAACACCTACGGCACCGGTTCGTTCGTGCTGATGAACGTCGGCGAGACCTGCCCGCCGCCGATCGACGGCCTGCTGACGACGGTGGCGTGGTCGCTCCCCGACGCCGATGCCGCCATGCGCACGACCTACGCGCTGGAGGGCTCCATCTTCGTGACCGGCGCCGCCGTGCAGTGGCTGCGCGACGGCCTCGGCATCATCGCCTCGGCCGCGGACCTCGAGCCGCTCGCCGCCGAGGTCGACAGCACCGATGGTGTGGTCCTGGTGCCGGCGTTCACCGGACTCGGCAGCCCCGAGTGGGACCCGTACGCCCGCGGCACGATCGTCGG
>JAGQTE010000390.1 GCA_020439175.1 Acidimicrobiales bacterium
AGCTCTCCCGCCAGATCGCCTCGCTGGGCATCTACCCGGCGGTGGATCCGCTGACCTCGACGTCGAGCATCCTGGCGCCCGAGATCGTCGGCGAGCGGCACTACAACGTCGCCCGTCGCGTCCAGGAGACGCTGCAGCGCTACAAGGAGCTGCAGGACATCATCGCCATCCTCGGTCTCGACGAGCTGTCCGAGGAGGACCGGGTGGTCGTGGACCGCGCCCGCAAGGTGCAGCGGTTCCTGTCCCAGCCGTTCTTCGTCGGCGAGGTGTTCACCGGCCTGCCCGGCATCTTCGTGTCGGTCGAGGACACGGTCGAATCGTTCGAGCAGCTGGTCGACGGCGAGCTCGACGACGTGCCGGAGCAGGCGTTCCTGAACGTCGGCAACGCCGACTCGGCCCGGGCCAAGGCCCGCGACCTCGAGAAGAACGCCTGATGCCGCTGCACGTCGAGCTGGTCTCGCCCGAGGCGCTGGTCTGGAGCGGCGACGTCGACAGCGTGCTGTTGCGCACGGTCGGCGGCGGCGACATCCAGTTCCTGACCGGGCACACGCCGGTCCTCGCCGCGCTCGACATCTGCAGCGTCGAGATGAAGCGGACCGACGGTCTGCTCGAGAAGGTCGCGGTGCGCGGCGGGTTCGTCGAGGTGAGCAACGACCGGGTCAAGATCCTCTCCGATCAGGGCGTCCTGGCCGAGGAGGTCGACCCGAACGTCGTGCGCGGACAGCGGACCGAGGCCGAGGCGGCACTGGCACGCGTGCAGGACGAGCTCGAACGCAAGAAGGCAGAGGACGACCTCAAGTGGCACGCCGCGCAGCTGCGCGCGGCGGGCGCCGAGTGATTCCGAGCGGCTGACTAGTCTGCTCGGATGTCTTCAGCGGGGCCGGACCAACGCGCCCACCTCCAGGTGGTGCGTGGTTCGGTCTGGTACATCGTCTCGCTGAGCATCCTCTCCGCCGGCGGGCTGGCGTACACGGCGGTGGCGGCGCGCGTGACCTCCGCCGAGCTCGGCGGCGACGCCGGCCCGGAGCTGATGAGCCGGGCGTTGTTCCTGACGACGGCGCTGATCTTCGTCAACTACGCGTCGAACATGGGTCTGCCGGTGGCGGTCGCCCGGTTCGGCCCCACCGGCCGTCGCTGGATCAACTCGCTGTTCCTGTGGGCGCTGCTCTACACGACCGCCTCGTCGCTCGTCGGGACGGTGGCGTTCTTCGTCGCCGCCAACGCCCTGTTCCCGCCCGAGAACATGTACCCGCTGGTCGGCAATCAGTGGTTGGCGGGCCTGGCGCTGTTCACCTTCATGGTCATCGGCCAGTCCTTCGCCGTGCTGGTCGAGGCCCGGCTCGTCACGCTGCGCCGGTGGGGCTGGGTGGTGGCGCGCGTCGTGATCGTCGTGCTCGTCCGCTTCCCGATGTTCCTCATCCCCGCGCTGCGCCAGAACGCCGTCGGCCTGCTCGTCATCCAGTTCGGGCCCCCGGCGCTGTCGGGCTTCATCGGGGCTGCCGTGCTGTGGCGGATCGGTCGCTCCGACGGCGAGGGACGGCTGCGCCCGGTGCCGCCGCAGTGGCGCCCGGTGCTGCGCTTCGCCACCGTCAACTACGTCGCCGTGCTGGCGTCGCAGGCACCGCAGTTCGTGCTGCCGCTGATCGTCAGCGGCTACGAGCCGGACCAGTACGGCGCCTTCTACCTGGCCTGGACGATCATCACGGTCGTGTTCCTCGTGCCCCACGTGACGAGCCAGACCGTGCTCGCCGAGGCGAGCCGTGACCGCAGCTCCGTCAACCGGCAGACGCTGATGGGGCTGGCGGTCGCCGGTGGCGTGACCCTGGTGTTGGCGGTCGGGTCGTTCGCGCTGTCCGGGTTCGCCGTCGACAAGCTCTACGGGCCGGACTACGAGCTGACCGGCCAGATCATGCCGAGGATGGTGGCCGCGGCCGTGCCGTGGGCGATCACGGCCATGCTGCTGGCGCGCGTGCGCGTCCTGCTGCTGTCGACGGCGACCGTGATCATCACCGGTGCCTTCGCCGTGCTCACCCTGCTCCCGGCGGCCATCATGGTGGCGCGCTCGGGTGTCGAGGGGGCGGCCAACGCCTGGTTCCTCGGTAACCTCGCCGCAGCCGCCGTCGCCGTCGCCACGACGTTCGCGACCCGACGGTCCGAGGGGCGTGTCGCTTCGGCGACCGCCGACATCTAGGGGGAGCGATGGAGCTGATCACCGTGGCGGACGGCGTGCACGCCGTCCTGCAGGAGGGCGCCCTGTTGGGGGAGTCGAACTCCGGGCTCATCGCCTCGGGCGGCGGCCTGGTCGTCGACACGTTCTGGGACCTGCCGTCCACGCAGCAGCTGCTGGACCTGTACGCCTCCGTGCATCCGGACATGCCCGGCCGGCTCGTCA